>NZ_MOMD01000021.1:0-143210 GCF_001983015.1 Frankia sp. CcI156 | reverse complement strand
ATGCGCAGGTGAAGATCCGTGGTTTCCGGATCGAGCCCGGCGAGATCGAGGCCGTGCTGTCCGGGCATCCCGCCGTCGACCAGGTCGCCGTCGTGATGCGTGAGGACCAGCCCGGCCACCGGCACCTCGTGGCCTATCTCGCCGGGACCGCCGGGACCGCCGGAACCGCCGGGGACGGCTCGGACCTCCGGGACTTCGCGGCCGGGCGGCTGCCGGACTACATGGTTCCTTCCGCGGTAGTGCTGCTGGACGCGTTGCCGTTGACGGTCAACGGCAAGCTGGACCGGGACGCGCTGCCGGCTCCCGACTTCGCGGGCCTGGCCGGTGGCCGGGAGCCCCGGACGCCCGTCGAGGAGGCGCTGTGCGCGCTGTTCGCCGAGCTGCTGCACCTGGAGTACGTCGGGGCCGACGACAGCTTCTTCGACCTCGGCGGCGACTCGATCATGTCGATGCAGCTGGTGGCCCGGGCCCGCCGTGCGGGCATGGTGATCACGCCCAGGCAGGTGTTCGAGGACAAGACGCCCGCCCGCCTCGCGCTGGTGGCGGAGAGCAGGCCCGCCGGACCGGCGGTCGACGACCTGGCCGTCGGTGAGGTCCCGTTGATCCCGGTGATGCGTTGGGTGGCCGAGCGGACCGGGCTGCGCCGGTTCTCCCAGTCGGTGCTGACGATCGTGCCGGCTGGGCTGGGCGAGGGCCGGTTGGTCACGGCGGTCCAGGCTCTGGTGGACCGGCACGACGCGCTGCGGGCGCGGCTGGTGTGCCCCGGCCCGGACGTCGCCTCGTGGCGGCTGGACATTCCGCCGCCTGGTCTGGACGCCTCCTCGTCGGTGCACCGGGTGGACGCCGCCGGTCTGACCGGGCCCGAGCTGACCTCGCTGGTGGCCGCGGTGGGCCGGTCGGCGGCGCGGCGGCTCGATCCGGAGGCCGGGGTGATGCTGCAGGTGGTGTGGCTGGATCGGGGGCCGGATGCCCCCGGCCGGGTGCTGCTGGTGGCGCACCACCTGGTGGTCGACGGGGTGTCGTGGCGGGTGCTGCTGCCGGACCTGGCGGCGGCCTGTACGGGGGCTTCGCTGGAGCCGGTGGGCACCTCGTTCCGCCGGTGGGCGGGGCTGCTGGCCGGCTCGGCGGACGACCCGGCGCGGGTGGCGGAACTGCCTGGGTGGCAGCGGTTGCTGGCCGATCCCGAGCCGCCGCTGGGCGGGCGTCCCCTGGACCCCGCTCGCGACACGGTGTCGAGCGTACGGCGGGTGTCGGTCCCGGTGCCGCGTGACGTGACGGCGGCGCTGCTGACAACCGTACCCGCGGTGTTCCACGCCGGGATCGACGACGTGCTGCTGACAGGTCTGTCGCTGGCGGTGACCGAATGGCGCGGGGTGCCAGGCCCGGTGCTGGTGGATGTGGAGGGGCACGGCCGTGAGCCGTTGGCCGAGGGGGTGGACCTGTCGCGCACGGTCGGCTGGTTCACCGAGATCCATCCCGTCCGGCTGGACCCGGGTCGGGTGGACTTCGCCGAGGTACGGGCGGGTGGCGATGCCGCGGGCGTGGTGATCAAGCGGGTGAAGGAGCAGGTGCGGGCGGTGCCGGGCGATGGCCTGGGCTTCGGCGTGCTGCGCTATCTCAACGTGGTCACGGGACCGGCGCTGGCCGCGCCACCGGTGCCGCAGATCGGGTTCAACTACCTGGGCCGGTTCACCACCTCGGCCAGGCAGGAGGAGTGGCAGCCGGTGGCGCTGGGCGGGGACATGCCCGAGCGGATGCCCGTCGCGCACGCGCTGGAGGCGGACGGGATCGTCGAAGACGGGCCCGACGGGCCCGAGCTCACCGTGTCGCTGTCGTGGCCTGCCGGTCTTCTCGAGCCGGACGCGGTGCGGGAGCTGACCGACGGGTGGGTGGCGATGCTGACCGGGCTGGCCGCTCAGGCGGGCCGCCCGGGGGCCGGCGGGCACAGCCCGTCCGACTTTCCGCTGCTCAGCCTGGCCCAGCAGCAGCTTGAGGAGCTGGAAGCGGAAATCGCGATGGAGGACTAGCCGATGCCGGTGGCTCGGATCAACGGGATCAACCTGAGCTTCGATGACTACGGCGTGGGAGCGCCGGTCCTCCTGGTCACCGGGACGGGAGCCCCCGGGCGCGTCTGGCGGACCCACCAGGTGCCGGCGCTGCGAGCCGCGGGCTACCGCGTCATCACGATGGACAACCGGGGCATTCCGCCCTCCGACGCCKGGCCTGAGGGGTTCACGCTGGCCGACATGGTGGCCGACACCGCCGCCCTCATCGAGCATCTGGGCGTCGAGGGCTGCCGGGTTGTGGGCTTCTCACTCGGCGCCATGATCGTGCAGGAGCTGCTCGTCGCCCGGCCCCGGTTGGTCGGGCAGGCCGTGCTGATGGCGACCCGCGGCAGGTCCGACGCGCTGGCCACCGCCATGTCCCTAGCCGAAATAGAGCTGTACGACAGCGGTGTCACGGTACCTGCGCGTTATGCGGCTTTCATGCATGCGCTGCAGAGCCTCTCGCCGCGTACGCTCAACGACGAACGGCAGATCAGGGACTGGCTCGACGTCTTCGAKGTCTCCGCGGTGACCCTCTCGGCGGCCCGCGGCCAACTGGGCCTGGAACTCATCCCCGACCGCCGGCCGGGCTTCGCGCATATCCAGTGCCCCTGTCTGGTGATCGGCTTCCAGGACGACCTGATAGTCCGTCCACCGMTGTGCCGCGAAGTCGCCGAGGCCATCCCGGGAGCCACCTACGAAGAAATTCCGGGCTGCGGCCACTACGGCTACCTGGAACGCCCCACCGAAGTGAACTCGGCCATTCTGGGCTTCTTTGCTCGGCAAACGACCGGCGCAGTGCCCGGTCAGGTCATCGTCACGTAGTGCCGCGGTAATCAACACGGCTGACCCGTTCCGTCATCGAGCCCCGGCCGCCGGTGATGGAGGTGCGTGGGAGCCTTGGCGTTCATTCGACCTCGGCCAGGGCGTGGGCCGGCCGCAGCCGGGTCGTGCGCCAGGCCGCGAGCGTGCCGGCGATCAGGGCCGCGGCGATGGCGATCAGGGCCGCCGCCGCGAGGGTGCTTGGCTCGGTGTGTGCGTTCAGGTGCACGGCGAGGTTGTGCGCGCCCGTGCCGGTGCCGACGGTGGCGGTCAGGGTCGGTGCGACCGCGTTGACAAGACCGATGCCGGCGTAGCCGACCGCTACTCCGAGCGCCGCGCCGGCGAGGCCGACCGTGCCGGACTCGGCCATGATCTGCGTGATGACGCGCCAGCTGGTCCAGCCGATCGCTTTCAGGGTTCCGAGTTCGCGCGTCCGCCGGGTTACGGAGGCGAGGGTGAACAGGCTGGCGGCGGCGACGGTGGCCAACAGCACGCCCACGGTGAGCCAGGTGCCGAGATCGTGCATGAGGGTGGTGGCGCTGGCGAGAGAGCCGTTGACCGCCTCGGCGAGGTCGCGTGAGCTGCTGAGGGTGGCCGAGGGCAGGAGCGCGGCGAGCTCGGTTTCGACCGCGCCGACGTCGGCCGCGGTGCTCGCCGAGACGTAGATCGTGCTTACCTTCCCCGCCAGCGGCTCCGAGTGCTGACCGGCGGGCAGCCGCTGGGCGGCAGCGAGCGGGAGGTAGATGCTGGCCGCGCCGGTGGCCGTGGGTTGAGAGACGATCCCGACGACGGCGAACCGGGTCCCGGCAACGGTGATCGTCGATCCGACGCCAAGGTGGTGGGCGGCGGCGTACTGGGTGTCGATGACCGCGACGTCGCCGCGGCTGTCGGCCCGGGACAGGGAACGGCCCGAGCGAAGCGTGGCGGACGCGGCTGGCCCGAGGCCCAGGCGCGTGACGTCGATCCCGTCGATCCTCGTGCTGGTCGGGATGCCGCCCGAGCCGGTCGGCGGGAGGGTGATCTCGCTCAGGACCAACGAGTCCGCGACGCCGGCGACGTGCGCCAGCCCGGCGATGGCCCGCACCGTCGACGAATCCAGCACCGCCCCGCCGGCCACCGACAGGCCCGTGCTGCTCGCGCCGTCCGCGCTGCCGCTGCCGTCCGCGCTGCCGCTGCCGGTCGCGCCGGCGCGACGGTCGGCCGATGGTGTGGCGGTGACGGTGAGGTCGGTGCCGATCCCGTTCAGCGTGTGTAGCACCGCGGTCTGCGCGTCGTCGACCGCGGCGGCGGTAGCCGTCGTGGCGAGGACGAGCCCGACGCCGACGGCGAGCCCCGTGGCGACGAGCATCGCCTGACGCGACCGGTGCCGCAGTTCACGTCGAAGATAGGTCAGGACGAACATGAGGGCTCCGATCGTGCRTTCGCCGACCGGCGGCGTGCGTTTGACATGCCGGTCACCCGATCCGCGTACCGGTGATGTCCAGCTTGCCGTCGTGCATGACGGCAACACGTTCGGCGAGGGCCGCGACGGCGCTGTCGTGGGTGACGAGCACGAGCGTGAGCTGGTTGGCGGTCCAGATCTGTTCGAGCAGCGTGAGGATCTCGTCGCGGGTGTCGACGTCGAGGTTGCCGGTGGGCTCGTCGGCGAGCAGCACGCTGGGTTCCTTGACCAGGGCCCGGGCGATCCCCACGCGTTGTTGCTGGCCGCCGGACAGCTCGGAGGGCAGGTGTCCGGCTCGATCGGCCAGGCCCACGGCCGCCAGCGCTGCCGCCGCGCGTTCCCGGCGCTGGACGGCGGGGGTGCGCAGCGGAACGAKGGCGGCTTCGACGTTCTCGATCGCGGACAGGGTGGGGATGAGGTTGAACATCTGGAACACGAAGCCGACCCGGGCGGCACGGATCTCGGTGAGCTGTTTCTCGGACATCGTGGCCAGGTCCTGACCGTCGAGGTTGACGGTGCCGGTGCTGGGCCGGTCCATGCCGCCCAACAGCTGCAGCAGGGTGCTCTTGCCGCTGCCGGTGCGGCCCTGGATGGCGAGCCATTCGCCGTCGGCGATGGACAGGTTCAGGTCCCGCACCGCGGTGACGGTGCTGCCACGGGCGCGGAAGGTCTTGGAAACGCCGGTAAGGGTATACATCGGGTTCTCGATTCGATCTCGGGAAAGCTCGGTTCGACCTCGGGAAGGGCGGTAAGCGGGTGCGGGTGGCCGGGGCTGGTGTGCTGGTGTGCTGGTGGGCTGGTCAGGCGACGCGGACGAGGGCGTGGGCCGGGCGCAGCCGGGCGACGCGCCAGCTGCCGAGCGCGCCGGCGAGGACCGCGCCGACGATCGCGAGCACGACCGCGAGCAGGATCGTCGCGGCCCCGACGGTGGCGTGCAGGTGGACGCTGAGGGTGTGCACCCCGCCGGGCAGCGTCATCGTCTCGAGGCTGCCGTTCTTGATCAGCGCGCCCTGGGGTGGTGTCGAGCCGGGGTTCAGGGCGACGGCCGCGGTCAGCGTGGGGGCGATCGCGTCGATGACGGCGGCGCCGGCGAACCCGAGCCCGATTCCGACCGCGGCTCCGGCCAGGCCGGTCACGAGCGATTCGGCCATGATCTGGGCGATGATGCGCCGGGTATGCCACCCGAGTGCCTTGAGCGTGCCGAACTCGCGAACCCGCCGCCGCACCGCGGCGGTGGTCAGCAGGGCGGCCAGCGCGAATGCGGCGAGGAGCATCGCCACGGCCAGCCAGCGGCCGAGGTCGCGCGCGAGGTCGGCGGCGCTGGCCAGCGACCCGCTGACCCTGCTGGCCAGGTCCGACGAGCTGGTGACGGTGGCACTCGGGAGCAGCTTGGCGACCTCGTCGTGCACGGTGGGGATGTCGGCCGCGCCGGCGGCGGCCACGTAGATCGCGGTGAGCTTCCCGGCCAGGTCGGRCCGGGCGGAGGAGGCGAGTGCCCGGGCGCGGCCGAGCGGGATGAAGACGTCCTCCGGGTCGCTGGCGGCTGGTTGGCTGATGATGCCGATCACGGTGAAGCGGGTCTTGGCGATCACGATCGTCGAGCCCACCCCAAGGTGGTGCGCGGCCGCGTAACGCGCGTCGATCACGGCGCGGTCGGCGTCGGCGTCCGCGGTGGTGAAGGACCGGCCCGAGGTGAGCGTGCCGGAGGCGTACGGGCCGAGCTTGAGGTGCGCGACATCGACCCCGTCGATGCTGGTCGAGGTGAGGCTGGGCAGCCCGCCGGTGGACGGCGTCGGGCCGACGACCGTCTCACCCACGCTCAGGCCGCCCGCGACCTCGGCCACGCCGGACATCTTCGAGATCGGGGCCAGGGCTGAGGAATCCAGTAGCCCGAGGCCGGGCGGCAGCCGGAAGAACTCCTTGCCCGCGTCCCCGGACGTGACCAGGCCCTGATTCGAACCCGAACCGCTCGAACCCGAGCCGCTGGTGGCCGCCGTCGTCACCGAGATGTCGGTGCCCACCCCGTATAGCGAGTGGAGCACCGTGGTCTGCGCCCGGCTCACGCCCGTCGACGCCGCGGTCAGCGTGACCACCGCAGCGACCCCCACCGCCAGACCGACCGCGACGATCACTGTCTGYCGGGCCCGTCCCCGCAGGCCGCGCAGCAGGTAGGTCACGAAGAACCTGCTCGAGGATGTCGCCGGTGCGTGGGCCGGCCTGTGGGTRCCGAGCGCGGTCATGACCCGTTTCCGGACAGCGGGGGCAGGCTCGCCGACGAATGCCCGGACGGCGTGAACGGGGTACCCAGATCTGGCCGCGATCCACCACCCGGGGCCTGCTGTTGTTGCTGCTGCTGAACCTGACCCGGGTCGGGCGAGCCGGTGCCCGGCGAGCTGGTAGCCGGCGAGCTGGTAGCCGGCTCGGGATCGGGCGACGTCTTCGAGCCCTGGCACGCGGCGGCGCCGAGCAGGCACAGGGCAACCGCCGCGGCGCCGACCGTCCTGCGCGCCGCCGAAGACCACCTGGTCGCTGCGGGCGTCGCTGCGGGCGTCGCGGGGTACCGGTCCGCGGCTCTGGTCTGTGGTGTGGTCTGCGGCATGGTCTGTGGTGTGGTCTGCGGCATGGCCTGTGGTGTGGCCTGTGGTGTGTTGTTCATCTCGCTCACGTCCTCGTCAGGTGCGGGATCGGCGCTCGGTCCGATTCTCGGCTGCGTCCGGTTACTGGGACGTTGATATGACGGGGGCGGCAACACGGGGTCAACGTCAGCTGTTACCGCCCTGTTACCCGCGCGGGTGGGATCCTGGGAGGGCGGAAGGTCGCACCGAAGCCGGTTCCCGTTCGCATGCGCCAACAGGCGACGGTGGTTTCAGCGCACGGTGGTTTCAGCGCACGGTGGTTTCAGTGCGGGATCTGCGAGAGGTGGCAGCCAAGCGTGAGTGACCTGGCCGAGCGGGCGAGGACGGCTGCCGCGGCGTCCGGTACACCCGCCGAGCCGCCCGAGCCGGCTCGGCGGGCGGTGTCAGCCGCCGCTGCCGCCCCGCGTTCCAGCGGGCTGGTCGCCCGCCTCCGTCGGTGGCCGTGGGCGAGGCTGCTCCCGCGCACGGTCCGATTGCGCCTGACGCTGCTCTACGGCAGCTTGTTCGTCCTGTCCGGCGCCGCGCTGCTGGCGATCACGTATCTTCTGGTGCTGCACGTCACCGCCACCATCCAGATCACCACCACCCCGACCGGCATGCCGGAAACCCAGGGCGGCCCACTCAACGGGCAACCGGCCCCGCCACGGGCCTCGTCGGCGGTCGCCTCGCAGGTCCACCACAGCTACCTGCACCAGTTGCTCGTCGAGTCCGGGATCGCACTGGCGATCATGGCGGTTGTGTCGATCTGGCTCGGCTGGCTGGTGGCGGGCCGGGTGCTGCGCCCGTTGCGCACGATGACCGCGACCACCCTGCGGATCTCCCAGGAGAACCTGCACGAGCGCCTGGACCTACCCGGCCCGCAGGATGAACTCACCGACCTTGGTGACACCATAGACGGGCTGCTGGCCCGCCTGGAGACCGCGTTCGAGGCGCAGCGACGCTTCGTCGCCAATGCCTCCCACGAGCTGCGCACCCCGCTCACGATGATGCGGACCTCGCTCGATGTCGCCGAGGGCAAACCCCAGCCCGTGCCGCGGGAGGTCACCGTGCTCGCCGGCAAGCTTCGCGAGGGACTCGACCAGGCCGACCGGCTGATCGAGAATTTCCTCACCCTGGCGCGGGCCCATCAGGGGGCACCCGGCAATGATGCCGCCGTCTCGCTCACCGGCCTCGTCGTCGCCGCGCTGGCAGCCCGCGAACCTCACGCCGCCGAGCTGGGCGTGCACATCCACCGTCAGCTCGCGGCCGTCGAGATCATCGGAAACCCGACGCTGCTGCGGCGCCTGGTCGACAACCTCCTCGACAACGCCCTGCGCTACAACCATCCCGGCGGCTTCGTCCACGTCCAGGTCCAGGTCCGCTGCCACCCCGCCACCGGCGGCACGGATGACGCCAGGATTGCCCACCTGACGATCGAGAACGCCGGGCCGCCGCTCGACGACGCCGACGTCCAGCAGCTCGGGCAGCCGTTTCGCCGCCTGGCCGCCGACCGCACGACCGCCGGCAGCGTCGGGCTCGGGCTGTCGATCGTCGCCGCGATCGCCGCGGCCCATGACGGCGCTCTGCACCTGAGCGCCCGACCCGAGGGCGGTCTGCGGGCCGTCATCACCATGCCGCTCGTCGGCCGCGCTCCGGTGTCGGGGGTGCCGAGGGTGCCGAGGGTGCCGGGGGGTCGCGGTGAGGCCGGGGTCGCGGTGAGGCCCGGGGGGTCGCGGTGAGAGTGCTCGTCGTCGAGGACGTGCACCGCCTCGCCGACGACATCGCCGAAGGCCTCCGTGACCACGGCATGGCCGTCGATGTCAGCTACGACGGTCTCGACGCCGCCGCCAAACTCGATGTCAACCGCTACGACGTCGTGCTGCTCGACCGTGACCTCCCCGGCCTGAACGGTGACATGTTGTGCCGGATGATCATAGATTCCGAGGACCCGGCCATGGTTCTGATGCTCACCGCGGCCGACACCAGCGCCGATCGTGTCACCGGGCTGAGCCTCGGCGCGGACGACTACCTCCCCAAACCCTTCCACTTTCCCGAACTCGTCCTACGGGTGCGGGCACTGGCCCGGCGTCGGCCCACCGCGCAGCCACGCGTCCTCAAAGCCGGCGGTGTCGAACTCGACCCACTGCGCCACACCGCCATCCGTGACGGGCGGCGACTCGATCTCTCCGCCAAGGAATTCGCCGTACTGGAGGCACTGTTGCGCGCGATGCCGGCCCCGCTGAGTGCCGAGCGGCTGCTCGAACAGGTCTGGGACGAGTACGCGGACCCCTTCACCAAGACCGTCTCGGTCACCATTGGACGGCTGCGTCGCAAACTCGGCGACCCGCCCGTCATCGAGACGCTCGCGGGGGTCGGCTACCGGATCATCCCGGCCGACTGACCCGGCGGGGCGCACGTGGGCAATCTGGGTGGTCTTTCGCCGTCGTCTGCCGTGATGCCCTACCTGGCCAGATCGACGATGYCGTTCCGGTCCTCGTTGTCTCCCGATGACGTGGTCTCGAGACCCGGCCGGTGTGCCACCGGCCGGATCGGGGAAACGTGGTGCGCGCTCGGTGTGGGTTACCAGTTCGGGTTACCAGTTCGGGTTGAGGATGAGCGGAGCGTCGGTGTCGGCCATCCACTGGTTGAATTCGTCGAGGGTGGTGAACAGCGGCTGGTTGGCGTGGTGGCAGGTAACGGTGGCAAGTTCGATGATTGCGGTGCTGGGATCGCTGGTGGTGAGCGTCGTCTGGACGTGGGCGAGGTCGGGTAGCGCGGCGCGGGTGACCTGAGTGCGCTGATCCTCGCCGAGAGTCATGGTCGCCTGGCCGATCAGCGCGGCCGTGGCCGCGGTGGTGACGGTCTCGGCTTCCAGGACCGCGAGTAGCTCGGGGCTGGCGCCGTCGGCGCGGGCCGCGACGATCGCGAGCCGGAGTCCTTGGATGATGATGGCGGCGGTGGCCTGCGCAACGACACCACCGACGAGGGCTCCGAGGACGGGGACGGGGACGACGGTCTGCCCGACCAGGCCGCCGGCCCACATCAGGCCGGTCCTGGCGGTCCCCGTCACGCTGCGGGCAGCGAACTCGCCGGGGTCGATGCGACCGCGGGCCAGGTCCAGGCCGGCGTCGGCGACGGCCCACACGGCGTCAGCCATGGCGGCGGGCACGGTACCGCTGCCCAGCGCCTTGGGCAGAAGACCGCTGCTGGCCGCGGTGCGGACGGAAGCGGAGATCGTGCCGATAGCACCGGAGCGGGCGGCGTTGCGGGCGGTGCCRCCAGCGACCGTGATGACTGCGGCGCCAGCGGAGGTCTCGCCGGCACGGATCCGGGCGGTCTCGCTGGCCGTGGTGACCATGGCGCCGACGAGCGCGCCTGCGGCGGCTCCAGCGAGGCTGGAGGTGGCGATGTCTCGCCCGGCTGCGGCGGCGATCTGGTGGTTGGCCCATCGGGCCGGGTTGTGGGCGGCGTCCTGCGTCTGCCGGTAGCTGATCGAATCGCTGTGCACCGACCCGTGCGTGAGCCGGTCGGTGCTGAAAGCCGCCGCGTCGGCGTAGCCCTCGAAGTAGATCCCCTCCTGGTTCATGCCCAGCCGCCGGTCGAGCAGGTCGTGGACGGCGTCGACCCGGTCTCCTGCGACCAGTCGCCCCATGCCCTGATATGCGGATCGCGAGATCTGGCGGGTCGTGTCCGACACCCGGTCGACGAGTTTGGCCTGCACCTCGGCGACCATCCGGCCACCGTCAGACAGCCGGATGTCGACCGGACCRTTCTGCGGACCGCCCTGTGTCCATTCCAGGACCTGGGCGCGTACCGTCGAGCCCGCGCGGGCCGCGTGCCGGTTGAATCCGACCGCGTGCATCACCTCGAACAGGTGCCCGGCACGCTGCGGATTGCCATGGTTGGCATACCGCCGCGCCAGCTTGACGACAGTGTCGCGGCCGTTCAGTGTCTCGACCACCTCCGCCGCGGTCCGGCGGGTCGTCTGGTCGATGATCGACCAGACCGCGGCGTCCGCCCCACCGGGAAGCAGCCTGATATGCCTCTCGCGTCTGCCGTGAGGCAGGGCAGAATGAGAGGTGGTCACGCTGGCCGGGGCAGGGCGAGCAGCCGCTGCTTGGCGTTGAGAACGACCTGGCGAACCTGCACATCCACCGTTCCGTCCTCGCCGGCGATCGGCGTACTCATCACCGTCACCGCGGTCGAGGCGACCCCGACGAGCTGTGCCACCCGCTGCCGCTGCTCGATCGTGTAGGTCACATAGTCCGGGTTGGCGGTGACGAGCGTATCCAGCAGCGGCAGCCGGACGGTCATCGCGACGCGCAGGTCCTTGAGAATGTCCCGGACCTGCCGGCTGCGCCGACGCACGAGGGCCGCCTGCGCCTGCGCCCGTCCGAAGTCAGCCGCCGCMTCGGCGATCTGCGCCGCTGTCTCGCGCTGACCGGTGCGGGCCCTGCGCCCCTGCCACTCGAGCACCCCGCCCACAGCAATGACCACCGGCGCCGCCACGATGCCCGCCAGCACGGTCGTCCCGGCCGCGACCCCACCACCACCGGCGGCGATCGGCCCGCCGCCCAGCCAGGCCAACGTCGCGCTCGTCGCCGCAGCACCGGACAGCCCTGAAATCGCCGTCCCAGTGGTGGCCGTCGCCAAGGCCCCGACCGCCGCGAACGTCGCACCACCCGCCCCGGCGCCGGCCACCGCCCCAGCAGCCAGCGCCCCCAGTGACTGGACCACGCTGATCCGTAGCCGACGCAGTTCGACGTCCGGCAGCTCCCCGCCGACCAGCAGGTCGATCTCCGCGAGCTCAGCCAGATCGACGTTCTTCAGCCGACTGAACACCTCCTGGAACGGCACCAGCGCCACGTCATACAGCTCAGCACGGGCCCGCTGCTGAGCCTCTGTCTCGGCAGCCATTCGCCCGGYCAGCAGCCGACAGCGAGCTTCGAGCTGCTCGTACGAACGCTTGTTGTCTTTCGCAAGCTTGACCGCATCAACAATGGCGACGCCCACGGGCCCCCCGAATACCCAGCCACGTTCCAGCGCCCGCCACGATATCGCAGCCCAACAGGCATACCGACCACGGCGCTGCCTGTGGCTTCGGTGGTTACAGGGCCAGCAGGTGATGGGCATCGTGCCTCGGCTGCGTCTGCTCCGGTGAGATTATGGCGGCTGGTAGATCCCGAGGKGGGAGAGGCAGTTCGGCGTGGGGAAGCACTCGAAGCCGGYGGCCTGTCCTGGGTGTTCCGGTGATGGGACGGTCGAAGTTGTCAACGACGGGACGAAGGAGAAGAAAACCTGTCAGCTATGCAAGGGCACCGGGAAGGCATGAGCGGGCGGGTGGTGAACCGGGAGGACTTCATCCCGGATGAGGTCTGGGTGACCGGTGATGACGGATTCTTCCTGGTTCCGCTCCGTCGAAGCGAAGATCCGGAAGGGTGGTTGGCGCTGGTCCGTAGCGATCAGGCGATCACCACCCAGGTAGACGATGGTAGGGACAAGTACGACGGTAAGGGGATCATCCCGACCAGTTCGTGTAGTGCGCGGTGGGTGGTCGACCGGATGCTTGATCTCCTCGGCGTGCGCCCGGGAATGCGCGTGCTGGAGAYCGGGACAGGTACCGGCTACAACGCTGCGCTTCTCGCGGTGCAGGCCGGTTCCGGTCAGGTGACCAGCATGGAAGTCGACCCGATGATAGCCGGACAGGCACGGGCGGCGTTGGACCGGACCGGCCATCCCGTGCGGGTGATCGCAGGGGATGGGACCGCGGGCTATCCGGCGGGCGCACCGTACGACCGTGTGATCGCAACAGCGTCAGTGTCGGTGGTCCCCTGTTCGTGGGTGGAGCAGACCCGGCCCGGGGGGCGGATCGTGTTCCCGTTCGCCGGTACCTTCGACGGGGCGTTGGCGGTTCTGGTCGTCGATGACGATGGTGTGGCCCGCGGCCGGTTCCACGATGAGGCCGGGTTCATGCGGCTACGGAACCAGCGGCGCGACCCGCATGTGTGGTGGCTGGGTGAGGACGACGCGGACGTCAGGCCCACCCGCCGGTATCTCCGCGAGCCTTTCGATGATGCGGCGACCKGGTTCGCGGTCGGCTTGTGGCTGCYGGGCTGCACGACCGGGGACATCGACGAAGGCGGCCCCGCGAACACCCTGTTGCTGTCTCACAGCCCGTCGCAGTCCTGGGCATCGCTGACCGCAGGCCTGGACGAGCACGAGATCACCCAGTACGGGCCGCGTCGACTCTGGGACGAGCTGGAGACGGCCTACGACTGGTGGATGAACTCCGGCCGGCCCTCCCGCGATCGGTTCGGGCTCACTGTGACTCCCGACGGGCAAACCTTCTGGCTCGACAACCCGGACCACGCCATCCTTCTCCGCTGAGCCGGACACGGGAGGGCGGAACGCTCCGACAGGCCGACCTGCCGGCGGCCGAAGGCCGCCCTTGAGGGGGTGCAGGTGGCACGCCGCTGGCGGCCCGACGCACCATGCCCGCTGACCTGACCGACGCCCGGGTCAGCGGCTACGGCGCCATCGAGCGGAAGGCGTAGCCGGGCCGGCTCGCGCTTCGGGAACGGTCAGGCACGGTGGATCAGGATGTCGCCGTCGCCGCTACGGGCGCGCACCTCGACGGTCTCGTCGGTGGGCGCGGGGGCGTGGATGGCGGTCAGTTCGCTGTGCACACCGCCGCATCCCGAGCGGACGTCCAGCAGGGCGGCGGTACCTTTCCGTACTCCCACTTCGAGCCGGCCGGAACCGGATACGAGCGCGACTGTGCCGCGCACCACTTCGCCGATCCGCACGCTGCCCGAGGCGGTCCTGGCCTCGACGCCCGCCAGCGCGCGGTCGACGGTGATGGCACCGGAGACAGTGATCAGCCGTGCGTCCCCCGTCACCTCACCGATGGTGACGCCCCCGTTGGCCGTCTTGACTACCGCCGAGCCGTCGATCTCGCGGATCCGGATCATGCCGTTCGAGGTCTTGATCTCGGCGTGCCCGGTCGTGCGGCCCACGGACACGTTCCCGTCGGCGGTCCCCAGCCGGAGCCTGCCGGTCTGGTCAAGGTCAATGTCGCCGGTGGCGGTGTGGAAGCTGGAATCGCCCAGGCGGCCCGTGCTCTGGATGTTGGTCATCGAGCTCGCCTCGACCCGCGAACCGGTGGGCAGCTCGACTGTCACGGTGACGGAGCCGTCCGACCCGAACAGCGAGCGGGCCGTCTTCCTGGGCGCTCTGAGGTGAAGCTTGCCTTTGTCATATTCGATGCGGGTCTCCCGCGCCGTCCGCACGTCGGTGTCGTGCGACGGGTCGCTCGGGCGTACCTCCACGACCGTGTCGGCGCGGTCGCTCGCGTTGATCCGGACGTGGCCGGTCCCGAGTTCGATGACGGCGAGGATCGGTTCGGGGGTGCGGAAAGTCGGCATGATGATCTCCTTGTAACGTCGTCAGCCTGGACATGGCTTGCCCGGACGCGGTGAACGCCGGCGTGGTGAACGCCGGCGCGGCTAACGCACCCAGCCGCTGTAACGCAGTCCCATCTGCTGGCCTGCGTGCGGACCGGTGCGCCGCCCCGCGGCACCGGGGTCGAGCGCGGCGCAGACGGCGTGCACCAGCCAGGCGTTGACGGACAGTCCTTCGTGCTCGGCCGCTTCATCGATGCGCGGTTTGAGACGCTCGGGGACGCGTAGCGTGATCCGCGAGGTACGTCCCTCGTCGTCCTCTGGAGCGGCGGACGGTTGCCTGACCACGGCGGCCTCGAAGTCGTCCGCATCCGAGTGGTCGGCCGGCGGTGGCGTCACGACAAAATCAGGGTCCCGCCCACGCAGGCGTACCTCGACCGAGCCCGGTGCCAACTCTCGGGTGATCTCGTCGGCGGCGGCCGACAGCGCCTCCAGCAGGGCGAGCCTGACGGCCGAGTCCAGCGGCAGGGCGAGCCGCTCGGCCAGCGCGCGGGCGTCCTCACCCCCGGCTTCCGCGGCTGCCGCGAGTTCCCGGCGGAGGTTCTCGACATACGGTGCAAGGTCCATGACGCCATAATGGCGCCAAGTTGACGTCATGTGCAAGCTCTGGTGGCCAGTAAGACGTCACAGACGCGGTCGCGGATGCCGTCATGGACGCCGTCGCCTCGGCTGTCCGGCCGGTACGGCCGTCGGCGGGGCGGTCGCGCACCCTCGTCGCGTGCGACGACTACGAAAAGTAGCGATCGTCGGGGTGCTCTCGTCACCGTCGCAGGCCTCGGCGATAGTGGGGCGACCCGCTCGGTGGCGGCGGTGAGCAGACGGGGGTGGATGTGCCGGGCGACGCGCACGGCGTCAGGATGCAGCCGCCGCGGGCCACGGATCCGGGGTCGCTGGGCCGGCACCGGGTGCTGGGCAGGCTCGGTGCCGGCGGGATGGGTGTGGTCTACCTGGCCGAGGGTCCCCTCGGCCAGGTCGCGGTCAAGCTGATCCGACCGGAGTACGCCGACGATCCGCAGTTCCGGGCGCGATTCCATCGCGAGGTCCAGGCGTGTTTCCGGGTCGGCGGTGCCCACACCGCCCGGCTCGTCGACTTCGAGCTGGAGGCCGAACGTCCATGGCTGGCCACCGAGTTCGTCGACGCCCCGGACCTCGCCGCCCAGGTCGCGGCGGCCGGCCCCCTGTCCACCGGGGAGCAGATCATCCTGGCGGCCGGGCTCGCCGAGGCGTTGGCGTCCATCCACGCGGCCGGCCTGATCCACCGCGATCTCAAACCGTCCAATGTGCTGTGGACCGCGGACGGGCCGAAGGTCATCGACTTCGGGATCGCCGCGGCGGCCGAGGCGCGCCCGCTGACCGCGGTGGGCGGAGTCGTCGGCACGCCCGGGTGGCTCTCGCCGGAGCAGGCCACAGGCGGGGAGGTCACCGCGGCCAGCGACGTGTTCGGCTGGGGGGCCCTGGTCTGCTTTGCAGCCACCGGCCAGCCGCCGTTCGGCAGCGGCTCCGCCGACGCGGTGGCGTCGCGGATCGCGGCCGCCGAGTTCCAGATCGACTTCGACCGRCTCGCTCCGGAGCTGCACGCGCCCGTCCGCGAGGCACTCGACCGCCAGCCGCCGCAACGGCCCACCGCGCTCGACCTGTGCGAGCGGCTCGTCGGTCACGCCCGGGGGGCGCGGATCCCGGTGACGCGCGTCCTTCCCGACGCCGCCCGGACACCCACCCCACCGGCTGCACCGCAGATCCCGGCTGCACCGCAGATCCCGGCTTCATCCGAGCCGCGGGCACGCCGTCGCCGTCGCTGGCTGTTGGTGGGCGCCGGCACCGTCGTGATCCTCGCGCTCGCGGGGGCGCTCGCCGCCGTGCTGGTGATCGGGGGCGACAACTCGAGCGCGGACAACTCGGCGAGTGGCCGGCAGTCCTTCACCGCCGACGCGCCGTGGCGTCTCGCGATCATCGACCAGATCGAGGGCACCGACAACGGGTGCACGATCACCGTGACCAGCGACAGCACCGGCGAGCAGAAGGCGATCAAGGAGGTCTACGGCGCGAAGACCTTCCAGGTACCGCTTGTCGGCGGCTTCCACTGGCGGGCCAACGACCCCGGGTGCTCGGTGACGGCCCGCTCCGGATCGGGGACGGCCGTCCTGCCCTTCGCCCAGYAGGCCGGCACCGGCGACACCGACGCGTTCGAGGTCGCCTCGGGCCTTGTCCGGGTCGAGGTCGTGGACTTCGCCGGCTCGGACGACTGCGGGCTGCAGCTCCACGACGCCGCCGACGGCCGGGAGATCAGCTTCGGTACCGCGGCCCGCGGCGGTCCGCCGTTGCTGCTGGACCCGAGCGGACGCACCCAGGTCTACCTGGCCAACCTCACCTGCGGTGTCCGGGTGTCGGCCGCCCCGGCAGCCCCGGGCTGAGCGGGTTCTGTTCCCCGCTGCCCGGCACAGCACCGTAGCGGCCCGTACCGACCGGCCGGCTGTAGGGCCGCTCGTGTCACCGCGGTCCGCACGCTGACGGAGGCGGGCTGACCGAGGTCGTCACCGTTGCGCGCGGCTGATGGTTACGGCCGGCTGTTCGTGCGCCAGGTTCATCAAAGTGCCATCTGGGCGACCACGGCGGGTAACACGTGGTCCGTTCGTTGGTCGGCTGTTTCCGGTTGGCTTTATGGGCGCTCCGTCGGCGAGGGTCGTCGCCGCTGCGCTGGAGGACTTGTGGACCGTCGTCGCGTGCTCGCGGGGATCGTCGCAGCGCCTTTCGCCGCCGTCCCTCTCCTCGTCCCGGTAGCCGCGTCGGTCGCCCCGGCGGGCGCCCTTGGTTCCGGCGGTGGCCAGCGTCGCCCGACACTGGTGATCGGGCATCGGGGAGCGGCCGGCTACCGCCCGGAGCACACCCTGGCCTCCTACGAACTGGCCGCCCGGTTGGGTGCCGACTTCGTCGAGCCGGACCTCGTGTCCACCAGGGACGGCGTCCTGGTCTGCCGGCACGAGCCGGAGATCGGCGGAACCACCGACGTCGTCGCGCATCCCGAGTTCGCCGCCCGCCGGACGACGAAGATTCTCGACGGCGTCGCGACCACCGGCTGGTTCACCGAGGACTTCACCCTGGCCGAACTGAAGACGCTGCGCGCCAAGGAACGGCTGCCCGAGGTCCGCCCGCGGAACACCAGGTACGACGGCCAGTCCGAGATCCCGACGTTCACCGAACTGCTCGACCTGCGCGCCCGGCTGTCCCGGGAACTCGGCCGCGAGATCGGCGTCTACCCGGAGACCAAGMACCCGACCTACTTCGCCAAGGCCGGCCTGCCCCTGGAGCGGCGGCTGCTGGACATCCTGGTCCGGTACGGCCTGAACCACCGGGGCGCGCCGGTGTACGTCCAGTCCTTTGAGACCACGAATCTCTGCGAGCTGCGCACACTCGGCCTGCGCACGGCCTCGGTACAGCTGCTGTCCGCCACGGGCGCACCGTTCGATCTCGTCAATGCCGGCGACCCGCGGACGTACCAGGATCTGTCGACGCTGGCCGGGCTGTGGCAGATCGCCCGCTACGCGAACGGCATCGGCCCGGACAAGCTTCAGATCATCCCCCGGGCCGGGGACGGGACGCTGGGTACCCCGACCTCCCTGGTCACCGACGCCCACGCCGCCGGGTTGGTGGTGCACCCGTACACCTTCCGCGCGGAGAACACCTTCCTCCCGAAGGACTACCAGGTGGGCGCCAACCCCAGCGACCTCGGCCGGGCCGTCGACGAACAGGTTGCCTATCTCAAGACGGGCATCGACGGGCTGTTCACCGACCAGGCCGATATCGGCGTCCGCGCCCGGGCCGTCGCCGCCGGCCTCCCGAACCCCGGACCMCCACCGGCCGGCCACCACGCCACTCAATGACCCGCCCCACAATGACCCGCCGGCAGGTCCGCCTCGACATCGGACAGCCGGTTAACCGAGGGTCGGAAGCACCCGTTCKAAGAATTCGTGGTGACCGGCGAACGTGAGCTCCAGCCGGGTGAACTCGTGCGGCGTCACCCAGCGGGCGTCGCTCACCTCGCCCGGGTCGAGGATCAGTTCCTCGTCGGATCCGACCTCGGCGGTCCACCAGTGCAGCTGGTAGCTGCCGTCGTCGGTGTCGCATTCCCAGACCTTCGCAAGGGGGGTGACCGCCAGCCCCACCTCCTCACGGACCTCGCGAACCAGCGCCGCCGCCTGGCTCTCGCCGGGCTCGATCCGGCCGCTCAGCGGAGCCCAGTAGCCCGGTCTCCGCGCCTGCGGCCCACGCCGGATGACCAGTACGCGACCGGCCCTCAGCAGCACCGCGACCACGGCCTGCCGTTTGYCCACCGCCGCCGTCACGGGAACCAGTGTAGGGAGGAGGCCGACGTCGCGACGGAAAAGTGTGGAGGGTTGAGTGTGGAGGGTTCGGCACGGCCCGCAGGTCGTGAACCGTGCCTGACCCTCCGCGGTTCAGCCGGCACCATGATCGGGAGGATCGCCGGACGTCGCCGGGTACGGACGGCGGCGATGCTGGTCAAGGGATGATTCCCATCAAGGGGTGATTCCCCCTCGGGCGACGAGCTGGGCGGCGATGACGTTGCGCTGGATCTCGTTGGTGCCTTCGCCGATGATCATGAGTGGGGCGTCACGGAAGTAGCGTTCGACGTCGAACTCGGTGGAGTAGCCGTAGCCGCCGTGCACCCGGACCGCGTTGAGYGCGATCTCCATCGCGGTTTCCGAGGCGAACAGCTTGGCCATCCCGGCTTCCAGGTCGCATCGGTCGCCGGCGTCGTAGCGGTCGGCGGCCAGGAGCACGAGCTGGCGGGCAGCGGTGTACTTGGTGGCCATGTCGGCGAGGTAGTTGCCGATGGACTGGTGTTTCCAGATCGGCTTGCCGAAGGCCTCGCGTTCCTGGGCGTAACGCAGTGCGTCGTCCAGCGCGGCGCGGGCGACACCGAGGGCGCGGGCGGCGACCTGGATCCGGCCGATCTCCAGGCCCTTCATCATCTGCGCGAATCCGCGGCCTTCCTCACCGCCGAGCAGCGCATCGACGGGGACATGGTAGTCATCGAAGGACAGCTCACAGCTTTCGACGCCCTTGTAGCCGAGTTTTGGCAGGTCTCTGGACACGGTGAATCCGTCGCCGGGTTCGACGAGCAGGATGCTGATGCCCTTGTGCCTGGGCTCGGCTTTCGGATCGGTCCTGCACAGCAGCGCGATCAGCTGGGAGCGGCGGGCGTTGGTGATCCACGTCTTCGACCCGTTGACCACGTAGTGCTCACCGGCGCGGCGGGCGCTGGTGGTGAGGGCCTGCAGGTCGGAACCTCCAGCGGGTTCGGTCAACGCCATCGTGGCGCGGATCTCACCGCTGGCCAGTGCGGGCAGATAACGCAGCTTCTGCTGCTCGGTGCCGAAGGTGAGGATGAGTGTGGAGACGACGGTGTGGCCACCCATCGCGCCGGCCAGGCTCATCCAGCCGCGGGCGAGCTGCTCGGTGACCTGGACGTAGCAGGGGGTGGAGACGGCAACCTCGCTGTAGGGTTCCGGAATGGTCAGGCCGAAGATGCCGAGCTTTTTCATCTGCTCGATGAGCTTCTCGGGATAGTCGTTGGCGTGTTCCAGGTCCCGGGCGACCGGGMGGACCTCCCGATCGACGAAGTCGCGCACGGTGTCGACGATGGCTTTTTCTTCTGCGGTCAAGGTACTCACGCCGGGTCCTCTTCGGCTGGTCCTCTTGGATGGCTCTTGGATGGCTGGTCCTCGTTGGATGGGGGGCCGGGGGTCGGCGGRGGTCAGATGACGCCGTCGGCACGGAGCGCGGCGATGGCGGTATCGGTGCGGCCCAGGCTGCGCAGGATGGTGTCGGTGTGTTCGCCGAGGGCGGGAACGGGGTTCATCACCGGGTCCAGGTCGGTGAGGGTGGCCGGAGGCAGGAGGGCACCGATGTCRCCGCCGGGGGTGGCAACGGTGCGCCACCGGTCGCGGCCAGTCAGGACGGGATGGTCGAGGAAGTGGGCGACGGAGTTCAGTCGGGCGTTGGCGATACCGGCTTTGGCCAGCAACGCCAGCACTGTGCCGGTATCGAGCGCGGCGAATCGGTCCGCGATCACCCCGTTGAGGGCGTCGCGGTGGGCGACGCGTGCGGAGTTGGTCGCGAAGCGGTGGTCCTCGGTCAGGGTCGGGTCGTCGAGCACGATCCGGCAGAAGGCGTGCCATTCGCGTTCGTTCTGGATGGCCAGCAGCACCGTCTGGTCCTCGGCGGTGGTGAACGGGCCGTAGGGGGCGATGGTGGCGTGCTGAGCGCCGACCCGTGCCGGTTGCCGCCCGCCGTACCGGGTGTAGTAGGCCGGTGAACCCATCCACTCGGCRAGGGCCTCGAACAACGATACCTCGACCGCGGAGACCGACCCCGTGGTGGCGCGCCGGTAGAGGGCGGTGAGGATGCCGGTGTAGGCGTACATGCCGGCGGCGATGTCGGCGACCGAGATCCCGGCCTTCGCCATCTGGTCCGGGCTACCGGTCAGCGACACGAGGCCGGTCTCGCACTGCACGAGCAGGTCGTAGGCTTTCCGGTCGGCCCAGGGCCCGTCGGTACCGTAGCCGGAGATCGTGCAGGGGATCACCCGAGGGTGCCGGTCGGCCAGGGACGAGGCGTCGAGGCCGAGGCGAGCGGCGGCGCCGGGGCCGAGGTTCTGCACCAGCACGTCGGCCCTGGCCAGCAGCTCCTCCAGAACCGCGCGCCCCTCGGCGGTTTTCACGTCCAGGGTGAGGGATTCCTTGGAGCGGTTGAGCCACACGAAGTAGCTCGACTGGCCGTGCACCGACACGTCGTAGCGGCGGGCGAAGTCGCCGCCGTCGGGCCGTTCGATCTTGATGACCCGCGCGCCGAAATCAGCCAGCTGGCGGGTGGCGAACGGGGCCRCGACGGCCTGCTCCAGGCTGACCACGGTCACCCCGGCCAACGGCAGCGGGACGTGCGGCGAAGGGGAGTCCGGGGCGGCGCCCGGCGCAGTGCGGTGCCGCTGGTGCTCGGTCATGTGGTGCTCGGTCACGTCAGGCCGCTCCTTTGGCCAGGCAGGTGGTCTGCCAGCAGCGTCGCGGCACGCGCCCAGTCCAGTCCGGTCAGCAGCGCGGGAACGTCGGGGCCACAGTCGGCGATCTTGGCGCGCAGGTCCTGGTCCGAAGGTGGCCGCCCGGGCGACCCGGGTGGCAGCCGCTGGCTCACCGAGTACCGGGCGCCACCGCTGAGGGTGAGCGTGATATCGATGCGGCCGGAGAGCAGCCCGTCACCGCCCGGGGTCTCGGTGACGGCTACGAGCTGGAGCAGACGCTGGGCTTCGGGTCGGGTCACGGCGAGGTCGGTGAAACTCCCGAAGCCGGGATGGGGGTCTAGCAGTGCGGCGGCGATGGCATATTCAAGGCTGAACTTCCCCTGCAGCCCGGTGCGGGGCCGATGGTGGATCAGTRGCTGCACCGCGCCCTCGGGTGTGCTCACCTCGATCGCGGTGATGCCCGAGGCGACGACGTCGGCAGGCAGGTGCTCGCGCAGCGCGCTGATCGGGCGTTGCAGTGCGTAGCAGCAGGGAAAAATCTTGATCGCCAGCCCGCCGGGAACCGCCGGGCCGGTCACGTCGATGCGGTCCGGGTCGCCGCCGACCAGTCGGAGCCATGCATCCAGCGCGGTCGGATCCGCGGTGGCGCCGGCGGCGGCCAGCCTCGCCGCCCGAACTCCCGCGTCGGCGGCGAAGCCGACCTGCAGGGACTTGCCGGCGGAACCGAATGCCCGCTGCACCCCGCCGGCCGCGGGAACCGAGAGCGCGATCGCGGTGGCGATCCGCTCGGCCGACAGGCCCAGCGCCACCGACGCGGACACGGCGGCGGCCGGCGCCCCGGCCGTACAGGTGGCGTGCCATCCGCCGGCATAGTGCGACCAGCCCAGCGCCACCCCGAGCCGCGCCATCATCCCGGCCCCCGCCAGGTAGGCGCGGGCGTCCCCGCCGACGGCCAGCGTCGCGGGGACGCACACCACGCTGATGTGGGTGGTCGACTCCAGGTGCAGGTCGTCGAAATCCAGGACGTGCCCGACCGCCGCCCAGCGCGCCGCGTCCGGCAGCCCGGCCGACAGCGCCACCAGATCGTCCTGCCGGGCGGCGAGCGTGACCGCTATCGTGTCGAGCAGCGAGCGCTGCGCCAGGTCGAGGTCCGCGGCACTCGGCGCGTAGTCGTGCGCCCACCGGGCCAACGTCTCGGCGGTCGGTTCCATCCACAACTCCCGACTCCCGCCAGCGCGGGGCCACACCTGGATCGCCCGTGTCTGGATCGCCCGTGTCCGCGGCGCACATACCCGTCCGGAGAATAATGTACGGCTAATAGTGATCGGTGACTCGCTGAGCGGCATGGTCACCGTGGAGTCCACCCAGGCACTCGCTGCCGGGGGGTTGATGGCTGCCGGGGGTTGWTGGCTACTGTGYGCCTGGCCTGAGGCGCCGGTACAGGTACGCCGGTACAGGTACGACGACCCGGCGGGCCGGGGCTTCCGGATGTTGGCCCGGGGGACCTGTGGGCCTAACTTTCCCGGCCGTGGACGAACCAGCAGGCCCGTCGAGGTCGTCAGGAAGGWCGGGAAGGTGCGGGCCTGGCAGAGTGGATGACCACGGGGCCCGGCAGAGGAGAACATCGATGAGGATCGCGGAAGACATCACGCAACTGATCGGCAACAYGCCGCTGGTCCGATTGCGTCGCGTCACGGACGGAGTGGGAGCCCAGGTCGTGGCCAAACTGGAGTCCTTCAACCCGGCGCACAGCGTGAAGGACCGTCTCGGTGTGGCCCTGATCGACGCCGTGGAGCGGGCCGGGCTGATCGGGCCGGACACCGTCATCCTCGAACCCACCAGTGGGAACACCGGCATCRCCCTGGCCATGGTGTGCGCCGCCCGCGGCTACCGCTGCGTCCTGACGATGCCTGAGACGATGAGCACCGAGCGGCGGATGCTGCTGCGGGCCCTCGGCGCGGAGCTCGTGCTCACCCCCGRTGCCGAGGGCATGCCCGGCGCCATCGCGAAGGCGGAGGAGCTCGCGAAGAACGACGAACGGTACCTCATCCCGCAGCAATTCGAGAACCCGGCCAACCCGGCGATCCACCGCGCCACGACCGCCGAGGAGATCTGGCGCGACACCGACGGGCAGATCGACGTGCTCGTCGCCGGAGTCGGCACCGGCGGGACCATCACCGGCGTCGCCCAGGTCATCAAGGAGCGCAGGCCCGAGGCCCGGTTCGTCGCCGTGGAGCCGTCGGCATCGCCGGTGCTCTCGGGCGGCGTGAAGGGACCGCACCCGATCCAGGGCATCGGCGCCGGGTTCGTCCCGCCGGTCCTGGAGACCGGCCTCGTCGACGAGATCATCCAGGTCGATGGTGAGGACGCCTTCGACCTGGCCCGCCGGCTGGCCCAGGAGGAGGGACTCCTGGTGGGCATCTCCTCGGGCGCGGCGGTGTCGGCGGCGCTGCAGGTAGCCCGCCGCCCGGAGAACGCCGGGAAGCTGGTCGTCGTCGTGCTTCCGGACTTCGGCGAGCGCTACCTGAGCACACCGTTGTTCGCCGGGCTCGGGTGACCGGCTGTGCTCTCGACGCTGCGCCATGACCTGCGCACGGTGAAGGAACGGGATCCGGCCGCCCGCTCCACCCTCGAGATCGCCCTGTGCTATCCCGGCGTGCACGCCGTCTGGGGCCACCGGATCAGCCACTGGCTGTGGACCCGTGACCTGCGGCTGCCCGGGCGCGTGGTTGCCACGCTCACCCRCATGCTCACCGGGGTCGAGATCCACCCCGCCGCCACGCTCGGCCCCGGCGTCTTCATCGACCACGCCACCGGCGTGGTCATCGGGGAGACCGCCGAGGTCGGCGCCGACGTCACGATCTACCACGGGGTCACCCTCGGCGGCACCAGCCTGGAACCGACCAAGYGGCACCCCACCATCGGCGACCGAGTGATCATCGGTGCCGGCGCCAAGGTTCTCGGCAACATCACCGTCGGCTCGGACAGCCGCATCGGGGCCAACGCCGTCGTCGTGCGGCCCGTGCCGCCCGGCTCAGTGGTCGTTGGCGTCCCCGGCCAGGTCATCACCCCCAGCCGTCCCCGGCCGGCCACCGCCCTGCCCGGTCAGGACGACGTGCTCCCCGACCTCGTCGGCGTCAGCCTGAAGTCCCTGCTCACCCGGGTCGACCAGCTGGAGGCGGTGCTCGACGGGAACACCGGGAACACCGACGGCCGCGCCGACGGGCGGGTCGCAGCCCGTCCCACGATCCGCCCGCCCCAGGCCGGTGTGTGGCACGGCGAGGACTTCTCCATCTGATCAACAACCTTAATCAACGACCTTAATCGGCGACCTGATCAACGACCTGATCAACGACCTGATCGGTGACGCCCCTGGCTCGACCGGTGTCCCTGGGGATCCGGTCGAGCCAGGATTTGCCGGCAAAGCATGCGTCGCCATAACCACTTGATTCCGTCGGTTTAGACCTCGCAATTCTGGAGCTGAGTCAGAATATGTCGATGACGACCACGGTGATGTTGTCCGCGCCGCCGGCGGCCAGCGCCACCGAGGCGAGATGGTGGGCGACCGCGGCGGCGGGCGCGTCCGCCGGCAGGCGCCCGACGTGACCGGCGAGGGCCGTGGCGGCCGAGGCGTAGTTCCACAGCCCGTCGCTGCACAGCACCACCCGTCCCGGCCCGGTGAGGGGCAGCGAGACGACGCGCGGTACCGCCGACCCGCTGCCCGTCCCGATCCAGTGGGTGATGGTGTGGGCGCCGGGCGCCGTCTCGGCCAGCTCGGCCGGAAGCAGGCCGGCCCGCACCGCCTCGGCCGCCAGCGTGTCGTCCTCGGTCAGCAGGTGCGCGCCCCGCGGGCCGAGTAGGTAGGCTCTGCTGTCCCCGAGCCAGCCGACGGCGAGCCGGTCCGCCGTCACGATCGCCGCGACGAACGTGCAGGCCGGCGCGTCGTCGGGGCTGGTGATCGAGGCGACGGCGCTGCGCTGGGCGGCCGCGGCCGCCGCCCGCAGCGCGGCGTTCTCCCAGGGGACGCCGCCGCCCGTCGGCTCGGGAGACCTCGGCGTGCCCACGGCGTCGGCCAGGAAGGCGGTGGCGTCCCGGGCAGCGGCCACGGCGGCCGGTCCCGAGCCGGGAGCCGTCGACACCCCGTCGCACACGACCGCCACGACCGCCGGGCGGGCCGGGCCGGGCAGGTCGGCTGGATAGGCCGGGCCGGCTGGCCCGGGTGGGCCGACGACGGCGAGGGCGAACCCGTCCTCGTTGCTCCGGTGGACGAGGCCGCGGTCCGACACGCCGGCCGCGATCGTCAGGTCGACATCGATCCGGTCGCCGGGCTCGCGGCCGGCCGCCGTCAGGGCCACGCCGCAGCGTTCGCAGAACCGGTCGTCGGGAAGGACCGGCGCCGCGCAGCCGGGGCAGCGTCCCGCCGTGCCGGGGTCCGCCGTGCCGGGGTCCGCCGTGCCGGGGTCCGCCGTGCCGGGGTCCGCCAGGCCGGGGTCCCGTGGCCCCGACGCCGGTCCCGGCCGCTGTCCGGCGTTCATACCAGGGTCCGCGGGCGGACACGGTTGGCGAGGTCGACGAGGGCGTACCGCTCGTCGGTGGTCGCGGCCAGCCGGGCGAGCTCCCGGTAGGCGCGTTCCAGGCCGAAGCGCAGGTCCGCTTCCCGCAGTGCGGCACCGGCGACCGTGACGCCCGGGTCCACCGGGAGCGTGCCGGCCGCCACCAGGTCGAGCGCGGTGGTCAGCAGATCCCGGGTGAGAGCGGCCCGGCGGCCCGAGTCGAGGTCCAGGCCGGCCAGCACGTCCGACGCGGCCATGATGCCGGCCCGGTTGGGGACGCCGGCCACGGTCACCGTGCCGAGTACCCGGGCCAGCCGGATCTGGGCGTCGACGTGGGCGGCCGAGGCCGGTGGTACCCGGCGGTAGGCGGCCACCGCACCGTCGCGGTTGCCCGCGGCGATCCGCACCCGCGCCAGCCCGAACGCCGCGCCGGTGAACGCGTCGTCGGTGCGCGACACCAGGTCATACAGCTGCTGCGCCCGGGGGAGGTCGCCGGCGGCCTCCGCGGTGCGCGCCAGCGCCAGCTTCGGCGCGAGCTCGCCCGGGACCTCGTCGTAGACCCGGTCGAACGCGCCGCGGGCCGCGGCGGTGTCGCCGTCGGCGAGTGCCAGCAGCCCGCGCTGCCAGTCCACCCGCCACTCGAAGGGGTCCTCCGCCTCGATCTCGGCGAGCATCTCGCGGGCGGCGGCGGTCCGGCCCAGGCGCATCCGCAGGTCGGCCAGGTGCAGGCGCGCCCCGACGCTGGTGGTTCCCATCGCACCGAGCAGCTCGGCGAGCTGCTCGGGCGCGAGGTCCGGCAGGGCGGTGAGCGGGTCCGCCGCCGGGTCGTCGGGGTCGGCCCGTAGCCGGGGCAGCACCGACCACGGCGGCAGCGCGGTGAGGCCACCTTCGCCGGTGAGGCCACCTTCGCCGGTGAGGCCACCTTCGCCGGTGAGGCCACCTTCGCCGGTGAGGCCACCTTCGCCGGTGGGGTGGAGGTCGCCGGTGAACCGCCGGCTCGGCGCCGGCGCCGGGGCCGGTGTCCCGCGTTCGGCCGCGACGATCTCCCGCAGCACCCCCAGCAGTTCGTCGTGCATCTCCTCGGCGCCGGTGAAGCGGCGGTCGGGATCGGGCGCGGTCGCCTTGAGCAGGAACCGGTACAGCGACTCGTGCCGGGCGAGGACGGGATGGTCCGCCGCCGGTGGCATCGTGTGCAGGTAGGTCGAGGTGTTACCGCGGAAGTCCAGGATGAGGGTCGCGAGAGTGCGTCCCACGGCGAACAGGTCGGAGGCGACCGAGGGGCCGGTGGTGGGCACCTCGGGTGCCTGGTAGCCGAGGGTGCCGCAGCCGGCTCCGGCTACTGCGCCGTCGTCGATGCGACGGATCGCGTCGAGGTCGATCAGGCGCGGTGTCTCCCGGCCGAGCATCACGTTGTCGGGTGTGAAGTCGCCGAACACCAGGCCGTTTCGGTGCAGGTAGGCGAAGGCGGGCAGCGCCGCGAGGAGGTAGGCGACGGCCTGGGTGACCGGCAGCGGGTCGGGCCGGCCGGCGTCGGCCCGACGCCGGCACAGCACCTCCCGCAGCGAGGTGCCGCCGATGTACTCCATCACGATGTAGCTCGTGCCGGCATGCTCGACGAAGGTGAAGATCCGCACGATCGCCGGATGGTCGACGGAGGCCAGGAACCGGCGCTCGGCGATGGCCGCGGCCTGTGCCTCGCGGTCGCCGGAGTCGAGCAGGCCCTTGAGCACGACCCAGGAGCCCTCCGCGACGCTCGGGTCCCGGGCGAGGTAGATCCAGCCCTGGCCGCCGTGCGCGAGGGCCCCCGCGATCTCGTACGGCCCGACGCGGTCACCGGCGTGCAGCGTGGGACGGAACGAGAACGGCTGGCCGCATCCCGGGCAGAAGCCCTCGGGACGCGCGGGCCGGCGGCCCCGGGCGCGTCCCACCGGCGCGCCGCACCCGGCACAGGCCCGCCGCCGTTCCGGGATCTGCGGGTCCGCCAGCAGCATCGACGCCGGGTCCGGCACGTCGGGCTCGGGCACGTCGGGCTCGGGCACCTCGACCAGACCCGCGCCCAGCCGGCTCGGTGCGGTCCGCGACCCGTCCTCGACGACGCCGCCGCAGTCCGGCTCCGGGCAGGKGATGACCGCGTTCACGCACGCTCCTCGGTTGAGATCGTGGTTGAGATCGTGGTTGAGATCGGGGTTGAGGTGAGGGGTGGGCGAGGGGGAGCGCCCCCCGAACGCAGCCGGGTCAGGACCGCGTCCATCTCCCACCGAGAGATCATCATCGGTCAGTCCCGGTAGCGGGCGACCGGTGGCGTCGGCGGCGGGGCGAACGGTGCCGACAGCCACCGCCGGGCCAGCCGTTTCCAGGTGCCGTCGGCGATCGCGCGGGCCAGCACGCCGTTGACGAAGCGGGTCAGTTCCGGATGGTCGAGGCTGACGGCGACCGCGTCCGGCTCGTCCGACAGGGCCGGTCCGACAACGTACAGCCGCGGGTCCTGGGCGGCCATCCCGTTGAGGATGGCCGTGGTGGTCATGACGGCGTCGACCTCCCCGGCCTGGAGCAGCACGAGGCAGTCGGCGATGTTCGGCACGGTGCGCAGCACCGGGCGCGACGGTGCCCGCCGGATGGTCGCCGCCGCGCCGGCCGCCGCGCCGGCCGCCGTGCAGACCCGTCGCCCACCGAGATCGTCCATCCCCTGGTACGGCGAGTCGCGGGGGACCAGGACCCGTTGCGTCTCGTTGTAGTAGACGGCGGAGAAGTCCACCAGCGCGCGCCGCTCGCAGTTCGTCGTCATGGTCGCCACGACGACGTCGACGGCGCCGTCGCGCAGGACCGGGATGCGCTCGGCGTAGGTGACCGCGCGGAACCGCACGTGTCCGTCCGCGCCGAAGATCCTCCGGCCGACCAGGTTGGCGATCTCCACGTCGAAGCCCTCGAACTGGCCGGTGAACGGGCTGATCGACCCGAAGGGCGGGACGTCGGCCAGCACCCCGGCGATGAGGTAGCCGCGGCGTTCGATCGTCTCCAGGACGGTGCCCGTGGGCATCGCGCCCGGCGAGGGCAGCCGGCCCGGCGGGCGCCAGCTGGCCTGCGGATCGTCGCAGGTGGGTGTCGGCGTCACGGCCGCGGCGGCAGGCGTGAGGGCGGCAGGCGTGAGGGCGGCGGGCCGCGGGGGCGTCGGCGTCGCGGGGGCCAGGGGTCGGGCCTGGGCCGGCAGCGGACTGTCGACCGTGCCGCAGGCGGTGACGCCGACCGCCAGGGCGACGGTAATCAGTACCGTCACCGCTCGCGCCGTCGCGACCCGGATGATCATCATCGGCTCACCGGTAGTCGTTGATTCTCAGCTGGATGCCGACGAAGGCCAGGGCCGCGGCGAGCCCGAGCGCCACGGTGGCGCCGAGCGGCAGGCGGTTCAGCGCCTCGCCGGCGGCGGACAGGCGCGCTTCGAAGCGGGTACGGCTGGTCGTGAACACCGCTTCCGAGGCGTCGTCGAACCGGGTGAAGGAGGTCGTGCCCTCGCCGAGCGCCACGGCCACCGCCTGCTGGAACCCGCCGACATCGGACACCAGGTTACCGACCCGCAGGCTTGTCGCCTGGTATCCGCGCCAGGCCGGTTCCAGGGCGGCGCGGGCCGGGCCGTCCGGGCCGCGCAGGGCCACCGTCGCCGGCAGAACCCCGGTCCCGCTCCGGCGCCCCCTGTCGTCGTAGCCCAGTCGGGCGGCCGCGGCGCGGGCGTCCTCGTCGAGTTCCACGCCGTTGCCGTGGGCGACCAGCGACAGGCTTTCGTCACCCCATGCCCGTAATGCCAGCACCCGGGCCTGCGCGGTCAGCGTCATCGGGACGTACCCGTGGTCCCGGCTTTCGACGAGACGGCCACGTTCCACGCCGAACGCGGTCAGCGTCAACCCGAGGATGATCGCGGTGAGCGCCGTGGCGGCGAGCAGCGGCAGATTGAGGATCCGGTGGGTGCGCCGGAACAGCCGCACCTGCAGCGCGACGAGCCCGGCGAGCGTCGCGGCGCCGACGGCGCCGACCAGGAACACCTGGTGCCAGGAGCTCGCCCGCCGGTAGCCGTGGTCGATGTCGGTGGCGTCGGCGGTGGCCAGCGCGTCGGCGGCGGGCAGGATGGTGTCCCGCATCAGCGCGGACGCCTGCCGCAGGTAGGCCCCGCCGACGGCGAGGCCGAGCCGGTTGTTCGCCCGGGCCCGTTCGACCAGGCCGGTGTAGACGGGCAGTTGCGCGCAGAGCACGGCCAGGGGCTGGCGCGGACCACCGGCGCGGGCGAGATCGACGACGCGGTCGCCCGCCGCGGCGATGCTGCGCGCGTAGGCGGCACGCTGCCCCGGTGGTTCGACGCCGCCGGCGAGGAAGGCACGGGCCGCCGTGGCGTCCGCCGCCCAGAGCTCGGCGCGCAGGCTCTGGGCGGCGATGAAGGACGCGCCGCTGTCCTTGGTCAGGGTGTCGATCGCGTGCCGGCGGGTCTGCGTGGCGCCGAGGGCGGTGACCCACAGTGCGACGAGCGCGAGGACCACGAGCACGGACAGCAGGCGCAGCCGGCCCGGCGGGGTCGCCGCCCGGCGCCGTACCCCCGTAGCCACCGCGGTCATGGCTGGTGAGCGTATGGCCTGCGCAACCGCCGGGTAGCCACACTGTCACCTTGGCGTCACCCCGGCTGGTACCTCGTGCTGGCGCTGCGRCTGTGGGGCCAGCCGGTAGCCGCCACGGGCTCAGCCGAGCCGCCGGGAGGAGGTGGCCGGCACCGGTTCCGGTTCGGCGGCCGTCGGCCGGTGCGCGGAGTGCTCCACCCAGGCGGCCCCGGCGGTCGTGGTGGGATGGCCGAGCAGGTAGCCTTGGCCGTAGGGGATCCCGGCCGCCATCGCCGTGTCGAGCTCCATCGGGGTTTCGATGCCCTCGGCGATGACGCAGCCGCCGATCTCGCCGGCGACCTGCACCAGTCCCGTCGCGATGGCGCGCCTGGCCGGATCGGTGTCGATCCCGTGGGTGAGGACCCGATCCAGTTTGATGATCTCCGGGCGCAGGTGGATGAGCTGTTCCAGGCCCGCGTAGCCGGTGCCGACGTCGTCGATCGCGATGCGGACCCCGCGGCGGCGCAGCACGCCGACGGCGACCAGCAGCTCCGAGTCGTCGCCGATGTGCTCGTGCTCGGTGATCTCCACGATGAGGCGATCGGCCCCCCGGTCGGGAAGGATGTCGACCAGGCCGGAGGTGATGGTGGACGGCGAGGCGTTGACGGCGAGGGTGAGGTCGGACGGGAGCGTCGGCAGGACGGTCAGCGCGTGGCGGATCGCCATGAGTTCCAGTTCGATGCTCAGGCCGACGGTTGCGGCGTCGTTGTACCACTGCTGCGCATCGCCGGTCGTGTGGGGGAAGCGGGACAGCGCCTCGACCCCGACGATCCGCTCGTCCGTGAGCCTGAAGATCGGCTGGAAGATCATCTTTGGGCCGCCCGCGTCGATGAGGTCGCTCACCTCCTGCCAGATGCGGCGTCGCTGTTCCCACAGGCGGTGCAGGTCGAGGACCGCGTCGCTCAGGAAGGCCGCCAACAGGTGCAGGAAGTGCACGTCGCGGTCGCGTGGGTGGGGGAGCGCGTCGTGGGCGAGGCAGCCGACTATGCCGTACACCTCGCCGTCGTTGTCGGCGACCGGCGCCGCGGCGTACGCGCCGACGCCCAACTCGCGGACGACGCCCGCGTCCGCGGTGCGCGGATCGGTGCGCGTGTCCGCGACGATCTCCGGTATCTCGCCGGACAGCACCCGCCCGAGCAGGGCATGCTCGCGGCGGATCGTCGAACCCGGCGCCAACCTGAACCCCCGTGCGTCCCCGCTGAGAACCTGCAGGACAAGCAGATCCCCGTCGATCCGGGCCAGCCCCGCGACGTCCATCCGCAGATGCCGGCGCAGGATCTCGAGGAGATCCGTCACTACTGTGTCCGGCTGTGTGACGCCTGCCGGCGGGCCCAACGTCGACAGCGCATCCGTCATCCGGACCACCTCCATGTTCGGCATGCCCGAAACCACCCGCTGTCATGCCGGGCCGGAGCGCTGTCATGCCGGGCCGGAGCTCAGGCCAGGGCGGCCTCGACGGCGTCACCGACCAGCTGGCCCAGCCGCGGTGGCGCTCCGCGACGCACGCGCACGTGCAGGGGTTCGGGCGCAACGGCGGGCAGGTCGTGGCGCCGTTCGAGCCCCGGGGGAACCGGCCCGACGTCGGCGAGCAGAGCCACCCCGACCCCGGCGCGGGCGGCGTGCAGCACACCGGCGAGATGGCCTGCCTCACCGACCACCCATGCCGTGCGCCCGACCCGCGCCAGGGTGCTCAACGCCTGGCTGCGAATGGTGCAGGGATCGTTGATCGCCACGAGGGGCAGCGGCCGGTCCGGCGGCGGAGGAGTCCAGCCGGCGGCGGCGTACCAGGCGAGGGGAAGGCAGCCGGCGGGGCGGGCCACCGCGCCCCGTGCCGTTCCCAGGAGCACGGCGACGTCGACGGCACCCTGGTCGAGGGCCTCGGTGAGCCGGGCTCCCCGGTCGAGGCGGAACCGGATCTGAGCCTCGGGAAAACCGGTGGTCAGGGTGGACATCCACAACGGCAGCAGATGGTCGGCGGCGTGCTCGGTCGCCCCGACGGTGATCGTCCGAAGCTCCGCGGGCGCGCCGCCCTCCCGCCGGCCGACCCCCAGCTGCTCGAGCGCGCCGTCGTGCAGGGCGAGGATCCGCCGGGCCGCGGTCAGGAGCAGCTCACCATCCGGAGTGAACCGGGTGGCGCGACCGTCCGGCTCGACCAGCGGGCGGCCGATCGCCTTCTCCAACCGGCGGACATGCTGGCTCACGGCGGACTGCGAGATACACAGCAGGTGCGCGGCGCGGCGGAAGCCCCCGCAGTCGGCAATGGTGACGAAACTTCGCAAAGCCGTTACATCGAGCACGGGGGACACGGGCGCACTATAACACGAATTGATTACGTTTCGTGATTAGTTTGATCACGAATCCGCGTTGGACATCGGTTGGAAAAGGCACCACTCTCAGGAACATGGTCGGCAGGTCGAGCGCATCCGAGTATGGGCTGGTCATGGCGTACGGGCTGGTCACGGCCCGGGCCGGGGCCTGCCGTCGGGCGCGGGACCCGCTCGGCCGGTGCGTGCTGACGCGGCGGCGAGTCGTCGACTTCGGGATCCTCGCATCCTCCTGCTGTCGCTGCTGTTGACGCGGTCCTCGCCRCCCGGCCCGACGGCGCTGCGCTCCCGACGGCGCTGCGCTCCCTGATGACCGTCTTCCAGYACGTGCGGYAGGCCCGCGATCCCTTCTGGCCCGACGATCTTTACCGGACGATGATCGCCGACTCGCTGACCCGGCCGGTCCTGCTCAACGCCGTCCGGGCCGAGCCGGAGCTGGGCGCCCCGGTCCGCGGCGGACTGCCCGCCACGAAGATCCGTCGTACCGCCGACGGTTGGGTGCTGACTGGGCACAAAGGCTACGCGACGAGCTCGGAGGGCCTGAGCTACCACCTGGCATGGGCGGCGACCGAGGACGACGACCCGTTGCTGGGACACGCGATCGTGCCGGCTGACAGCCCCGGAATCCGCATCGTGCGCACCTGGGACCACTTCGGGCTGCGGGCAAGCAGCACCCACGACGTGATCTACACCGACGTCGAGATCCCCACCGGGAACTTCCGGGGGGTGCCCCGCTCCGCCCAGCCTGCCGACACGAGCCTGGCCGCCGTCACGATCGGCGCCACCGCCCTGTATGTCGGGGCGGCGCGGGCCGCACAGGAGTTCTTCGTGCGCTTCGCGAACGAACGCGTTCCGACGTCGCTGGGCCGGCCGATCGCCACCACCGAGCGGATCCAGACGATCGCCGGGGAGATCGAGGCGCAGCTCGTCGCCGCCGAGGAGGTCGCCTTCGGGGTGGCCCGCCGCTTCGATGAGGGCGCGCCGGACGCCGCGGAGCGTGCGGTGCTCGCGAAGCCCCTCGTCGCCCGGGCCGCCATCACCGCCGTGCAGACCGCCGTCGCAGCCATCGGCAACCCCGGCCTGACGCGGCACAACCCGCTCGAACGGCACCTGCGCGACGTGCACTGCGTCCGCGTCCATCCCCCCAGGAGGACACGGCGCTGCTGATCGCCGGTCGCCGGACCCTCGCCACCGCAGCTCCCGCTGTGCGGTCCCCTGCCCCGCCCGCACCACCCGAATCGACGCCGACCTCGTCGTCTCGTCCAGGAGCACCTCCAGGAGCACCTCCAGGAGCACCTCCAGGAGCACCATCACCATGACTACCCCGACTACCCCGACTACCCCGACTACCCCGCACCGGCACCGAACGACGCGAAGGCTGGCCGCAGCGGCCGTCTCCGTCCTCACGACCGTCACGCTCGCGGCCTGCGGGAACGGCGGCGGCAGCACGGCGTCGGGCGGGACCCCCGTCCCCGGCGGGCGGCTGAAGATCGCCTTCTGGTCGGACCTCCAGAACTGCGTCGACCCCAACCAGGTGTACTGGATAGAGACGCGCAGCCTCGACCGGAACATCGCCGACTCACTGACCGATCAGGATCCCAGCACCGGGAAGATCGTTCCCTGGCTGGCCAACAGCTGGACGGTGAGCCCCGACGCCAGCGAGTACACGTTCTCGCTGCGTAAAGGTGTGACCTTCAGCGACGGCACCACGCTCSACGCGGCTGCGGTGAAGACGGCCTTTGACGGGTTGCACGCGCTCGGCGCCAAGTCGACGCTGGGCCTGAGCTACCTGGCGAACTACAAGGCGACGACGGTCGTCGACCCCACCACGGTGAAGGTCGCCTTCAAGGGCGCCGCCCACCTCGACGGCATCGACGTCACCTACATCGCCGAGGACARCGTCCGCGTCGGCCTTGACGATCCCGTGCCCGGGCAGTACTTTCGCCCCCTCTGGGACGCGCTGCACCTCGACTTCGGCCTCTCGCTCACCCAGAACACGACCGTCGGCGCGCTGCTCGCCGACAAGCTGCCCACRACCCTCGCCCTCGCGGCGGTCGCCGTCGTGCTCATGGCGGTGCTCGGCGTCACGGTCGCCTACCTCGCCAGCTACCTCCAGTGGGGGCCGGCGCGGGCGCTGCTGCCCCGGCTGCCCGCCGTCGCCATCTCGCTGCCGCCCTTCTTCGTGGGGCTGCTGCTCATCCAGATCTTCGCCTTCTCCCTCGGCTGGTTCCCGGCCACGGGCACGGACGGGTGGCGCAGCCTGGTGCTGCCCGCGCTGACCCTGTTCGGCGTCCTCGTCGGCCACATGGTGGCGAACGCCGTGGTCGTCGAGACCGTCTTCTCCCGCAGCGGCATCGGGCTCCTGGCCCAGCAGTCGGTCCTCAGCCAGGACGTGCCTGTCGTGCAGGCGATCGTCCTGATCGCCGCGGCCCTGTTCGTCACCGTCAACCTGCTCGTCGACCTGCTCTACTCGCTTCTCGACCCACGCGTCGCGTGGACGCCCCGGGTCAACTAGGCAGGAACTGATGCCCGAGAACATCCTCGCCAGGAATCGCGACCTCGCCCACCGAGAAGCTGCGCGGCCCGAGCCTCCACCACCTGTTCGGCACCGACGAACTCGGCCGGGACCTGTTCACCCGGGTCATCCACGGCTCCGCCATGACGGTCCGGGCAACCGGGGCGTCCGTGCTCATCGCGGTCGTCGTCGGTCTCGCGATCGGTGTCCTCGCCGGATTCTTCGGCGGCTGGATCGACGTGTTCCTCATGCGCGTGGTGGACGTTCTGCTCGCGATCCCGCTGCTGCTGGCGCTCGCGATCGTCACCGCCCTCGGGTTCGGCCTGGTGCCGATGGCGGTCGCGGTGGCGGTGGCCCTCGTGCCGCAGTTCGCGCGGACCAGCCGGGCCCAGGTGTTCCAGGTCAAGGGCCAGGCCTACGTCGAGGCCGCCCRCACCGGGGGCGCATCCTGGGGTCGGGTGCTGTGGAAACACATCCTGCCCAACTCGTGGGGTCCGGTGGCGGTGCTCGCGGTCCTCGACTTCGGGACGGCCGTGCTCGTCATCTCCTCGCTCAGCTTCCTGGGCTTCGGTGCCCCGCCACCGGCGGCAGAATGGGGGACACTCATCTCGAACGGGCGCAACTTCCTTATCACCAGCCCCTGGCTGTCGCTGCTGCCGGGTCTGTTCGTCGGGCTGGTCGTGTTCAGCCTCAACCACATTGCCCGCACGATCGAAGAGGTGCAGCGGTGAACATGGTGAACACGGTGAGCGCGTGAATGCCGTGAGCACGGTGAGCACGAAGGCGGACGCCGTGGCGGGCCGGAACATCGTGGAGCTCACCGGGCTGTCCGTCGCGGGCACCGGCGTGACCGGCGCGTCCGAGCGGGTGCTGCGGACGATCCGCGGCACGGTGATCGGACTGGTCCCGCAGGACCCGATGGTCGGGCTCAACCCGACGATGCGGATCGGCGGGCAGGTGGCCGAGGCCGTGCGCCGCAGCGGCGTTGACAAGCGGCTCGTCTCCGCCGAGGTGGTCGAGGCGCTCGACCGGGCCGGGCTCGACAACCCGGTCCTGCGGGCCCGGCAGTACCCGAACCAGCTCTCCGGCGGCATGCGGCAACGGGTCCTCATCGCGATCGCGATCGCCGCGCATCCGCGCCTCATCGTCGCCGACGAACCGWCGAGCGCGCTCGACGTCACCGTGCAGCGGCGGATCCCCGACCATCTCGGCCGCCTGGTTGCCGAGTCCGGCACCTCGCTGCTCATCATCACCCACGACCTCGGGGTCGCGGCCGACCAGGCCGACCGGGTCGTCGTGATGCGGCGCGGCCGGGTCGTCGAACGCGGGGCACCGGCGTCGATCCTGCGCACCCCGCGCGACCCTTACACCCGCCACCTCATCGAGGTGGCGCCGGCGTTGTCGTCCACCGGCGGCCTCGTCCCGCGCTTCCCCGAGGCGCCCCCGGCTCCCGAGCTGCTGCGGCTAGAGGGGATCACGAAGGACTTCCGGCTGCCCCGGACCCGGGGCGGGGAGCGGGTCTTCCGGGCGCTGGACGAGGTGTCCCTGTCGGTGCGGGCGGGCCAGACCCTGGGCCTCCTCGGCGAGTCCGGGTCGGGCAAGACCACCGCGCCGCGCATCGCGATGGGCCTGGAGAAGCCGACCAGCGGCCGGATCCACCTCGACGGGCAGGACATCACCTCCGCCGGCTGGTCGCAGCTGCGGCCGCTGCGGCGGCGGTTCCAGCTTGTCCACCAGAACCCGTTCTCCTCACTGGACCCGCGGTTCACCGTCGGGGAGARCATCGCCGAGCCGCTGCTCTCCTTCCGCGTCGGCGACCGGGCCAGCCGCGCCGCCCGGGTGCGCGAGCTGCTCGATCAGGTCGCCCTGCCCGCCGCGTTCCGCGGCCGCCGGCCGATCGAGCTCTCCGGCGGCCAGCGCCAGCGGGTCGCGATCGCCCGGGCACTCGCGATCGAACCCGAGCTGGTCTTCCTCGACGAACCCGTCTCGGCGCTCGACGTGTCGGTGCAGGACCAGATCCTGACCCTGCTCCTGCGGCTGCAGCAGGAGCTCGGGGTCGCCTACTTCTTCATTTCCCACGATCTCGCCGTCGTGGCCCAGCTCGCCCACGAGGTCGCGGTGCTGCGCGCCGGCCGCATCGTCGAGAGTGCTCCGGCGGCCGACGTCCTCACCGCGCCGACGCAGGACCACACCCGCGAGCTGCTCGGCGCGATTCCCGGGCAACGGTTCGCGGCCGCACTCGCCGCCGCCCAAGGAAAGGACGCACGATGAGTCGCAGGTACGCACGCACGGTGAGTCGCGGGTACGCACGCACGGTGAGTCGCAGGTACATCGTCATCGGAGCCGGGGCCGTCGGCGCGACCGTCGCCGTGGAGCTGCGGCTCGCCGGGATCGACGTCGTCGTCGTGGCCCGGGGCGCGAACCTCGCGGCGCTGCGGGCGGGCGGGCTGCGCTACATCCGACCGCCGGCCACGCCCGGCGGTGAGCCCGACGAGCGGCGGATCCCCCTCGACGTCGTCGGCGGCCCGGACGAGGTCGACCTGCGTGGTGACGACGTGCTCGTCCTCGCCACCAAGTCGCAGGACTCCGAGGCGCTGCTCGCGCAGTGGGCATGGCGGCCGGTTGACGTTGACGGCACGCGGCGCACGGCGGCGGAGGCGCTGCCCGTCGTGCTGCTTCAGAACGGGATCGAGAACGCCCGTACGGCGTTGCGCCGGTTCGCCACGGTGATCGACGCGGTCGTCCTCAGCCCCTCCTCGCACGTGCGACCCGGCGAGGTCGTGTCCCCGGCGGYCCCGCTCGCGGCGGCCTTCTACCTGGGCCGCGCCCCTCGCGGCGCCGTTGACGACCCGACCGCCGAGGCTGTCGCGGCCGACCTGCGCCGAGCCTCGTTCGCCGTCGCGGTCGTCGCGGACATCGACCGACGCAAGGCCGGCAAGCTGCTGGGCAATCTGGCCTACAACCTCGACGCGATCTACGCTCCGAGCGAGCTGCGCGACGCGGCGGCTGCCGTGCTGGTCGAGGAGGCRCGGCGGGTGTTCGCCGCGGCCGGCGTGGAGACCGCCGGCGTCTGTCCGGACGACGGGCTCGACCTGTCCGGCCTCGTTCCGCACGAGATCCCCGGCTTCTCCCGGGAGGGCAGCTCCACCTGGCAGAGCCTGGCGCGTGGCGGGTCGGTCGAGTCGGACTTCCTCAACGGCGAGATCGTGCTGCTGGCCCGCCTGCACGGGCTGGCGGCACCGGTCAACGCCGGGGTGCAGCGGCGGATCGCCACCGCGGCGCGCACCGGCACGCCGCCGGGCGGATTCGACCAGGCCGACCTCGCCGCCCTGCTGGCCTCGGCACCTGCCGGCGTGGTCCCCTATGCCGGCGTGGTCCCCTATGCCGACGTGGCCCCGGATGCCGGCAGGACACGTGCCGGCGTGGCGCTCGGGGAGGTCCTCGTCAACGTGAGACGTCTGCACGACGAGCTGCTCTCGCCCGGCCCGCCGCTGCTGCTCGACGTCCGCTGGGCCCTGGGTGACCCCCACGGGCACGACCACTACCGCGAGGGCCACCTGCCGGGCGCGGTCTACGTCGACCTGGACACCGAGCTCGCCGCCGCACCGGGCGGGACCGCCGGGCGGCATCCGTTGCCCGAGCTCGTCAACCTCCAGCAGGCCGCCCGGCGCTGGGGGCTGACCGCCGGGCGTGCGGTCGTGGTCTACGACGCGGTCGGCGGGCTGTCCGCCGCCCGGGCCTGGTGGCTGCTGCGCTGGGCGGGCGTCGCCGACGTCCGCATCCTCGACGGGGCACTCGCGGCCTGGCAGGAGGCCGGGTTCCCGCTCGAGACCGGCGAGATCATCTCGGCGCCCGGCGACATCGTCCTGCACGCCGGTCAGCTGCCGGTGCTCGACGCGGACGGCGCCGCCCGGGTGGCCCGCGAGGGTGTCCTCCTCGACGCCCGTGCGGCCGAGCGGTATCGCGGCGAGGTGGAACCGATCGACCCGCGCGCCGGCCACATCCCGGGAGCGGTGAGCGCCGCGACGGGGGAGAACCTCGACGCGAGTGGCCGGTTCCTGCCCCGGGACGAGCTGCGGGCCCGGTTCGCGGCCCTCGGCGTCGTCGGCGGCGGCGACGTCGGCGTCGGCGGCGACGGGAACGGGGCCGGCGGGCGGGCGCGGCCGGTCGGGGTGTACTGCGGATCCGGAGTGACGGCCTCCCACGAGATCGCCGCGCTCGCCGTCGCCGGCATCGACGCCGCCCTGTACCCGGGTTCCTGGTCGGCCTGGTCGGCCGACCCCGACCGGCCCGTCGCCACGGGTCCGCAATGACCCCGGCGCGGTTCGCGGTCGCGCTGCCGGCCGGGCAGTGGAGCACCGATCCGGCCGTCGTCAACGCCCACCGGTGGGACCGGTCCGGCTGGCAGCCCGCGGGCCGCCCGATCGGCGTCGCGTTCGCGCGCGAGGTGACCGACGTCCAGGCGGTGCTGCGGGCGGCGAGCGCGGCGCGGGTAGCGGTGACGGTGCGCGGCGCCGGTACCGGCCTCGCCGGGGGAGCCGCGGCCTCGGCGGGCAGCGTCGTGCTCGACCTGTCCGGAATGAACCGCATCCGCGAGCTGTCGGTCACCGACGCGGTCGCGGTCGTCGAGCCTGGCGTGATCACCGCCGATCTCGATCGGGCGGCCCGCGAGGTCGGCCTGTGCTACGCGCCGGATCCGGCGAGCGCGGCCATCTCCACCATCGGCGGGAACATCGCGACGAACGCCGGGGGCCTGAGCTGTGCGAAGTACGGCGTGACCCGGGAGTCGGTGCTCGGTCTGGACGTCGTCCTCGCAGACGGCGAGCGCATCAGCACCGGGCGGCGAACCGTCAAGGGGGTCGCCGGCTACGACCTGACCGGGTTGTTCGTCGGATCGGAGGGAACTCTCGGGGTGGTCGTCGGCGCCACCGTGCGGCTGCGGCCCGCGCCGCGCTCCACGGTCACCCTGGCGGCCTTCTTCGACACCTTCGCCGAGGCCGCCGAGGCCGTCACCGCGCTTGGCGTCGCCGGGATCGTCGTGGCCGTGGCCGAACTGCTCGACGGCCGCACGGTGCGGGCCGTCGACGCCGCCACCGGCAGCGACCTTGCCTCCGCCGGCGAGGTCTTCCTGCTCGTCCAGACCGACGGGTCGGGCGCGGGAGAGGAGGCCGATGCCGTCGAGGGCATTCTCGCCGAGCGGGCGAGGAAGGTCCGGCGGTCGGTGGACGAGGCCACGGCGGAGGCGCTGCTCGCCGCGCGCCGCTCGGCGCTACCCGCGCTGGAGCGCCTCGGCCGGGTGCTCATCGAGGACATCGCCGTGCCGCGCGGCCGGATGGCGCAGGCCGCCGCGCGCATCGTCGAGATCGGCGCCGCCACCGGCGTGGACATCTTCACTCTGGCCCACGCCGCCGACGGCAACCTGCATCCCATCATCGTGGTCGACCCCGTCGACCCCGTCGACCCCGTCGACCCCGTCGACCCCGTCGACCCCGTCGACCCCGTCGACCCCGCCGACCCCGCCATCCCCGAGCGTGCCTGGCACGCCGCCGAGCAGATCTTCGCCACCGCGCTGGACCTGGGCGRAACGGTGACCGGCGAGCACGGCGTCGGGGTGCTCAAACGGCGCTGGCTCGCCACGGAGCTCGGCTCACGCAGCCACGACCTGCAACTCCGGCTCCGTCAGGTCTTCGACCCGGCCGGCATCCTCAACCCGGGCCGCGCGATCTGACCATTGACCGGCCCGCGCCGCCGTGAGTGTCGCTTCTCGCACGGTGGGCGGGGACCGGGCGAATCTTCCCAGCGCTCCCGATGGTGAGAATCGCTACCGACAGTGAGAATCGCTACCGATGGTGAGAACAGTCCCAACGGCGAGAACACGAGAACGGGGACAGTCTCGGCCGCGCGCCCCATCATTGTCGATGTGGGCAGTGGGGCCGGGCGCGCTGTTCGCCTCATGACTTCGTCGTCCCGAGGAGAAGACCATCATCAAGGGCACCTTCCGTTCCTTGTCCGTCTACAATTTCCGGCTCTTCGCGGGTGGCCAGGTGTTGTCCGTGACGGGAACCTGGATGATGGTCGTGGCCCAGGACTGGCTCGTCCTTTCGCTGAGCGGCGACTCGGGAACAGCCCTGGGCCTCGTGACCGCCCTGCAGTTCACYCCGATGCTGTTGCTGACCCTCTACGGCGGAAGGCTCGCGGACCGCTACGACAAACGCCGGCTACTGACCGTCGCGAACCTGGCCTCCGGACTGCTCGCCCTGGCGCTGTCGCTGCTGGTGTTAACCGGCACGGTCCGGCTGTGGCACATCTGCCTGTTCGCACTGGGCCTCGGTCTCGTGAACGCCGTCGAGATGCCGACCCGGATGGCATTCGTGAGCGAGCTGGTCGGCGCCGAACTCCTCCCCAACGCGTCGGCGCTGAGCGCGGMGTACTTCAACGTCGCCCGGGTCGCCGGCCCGGCCGTCGCCGGCCCGTTGATCGGCGGCTTCGGTACCGGCCCGGTCATGATGTTCAACGCCGTGAGCTACCTCGCGACGGTGGTGGGTCTGCGGATGATGCGCCCGGCCGAGATGCACCGCGACGCGCGCCGGGCGACCTCCACCCGCGTCGTCGACGGACTGCGGTACGTGCTCGGCCGGGAGGACCTGGTGCTCGTGCTTGGACTCGTCGCGACGATCGGGCTGTTCGGCCTGAACTTCCAGCTCACCGTGCCCCTGCTCGCCAGGACGGTATTTCATGCCGACGCGGCGGCCTTCGGGCTGCTCACCAGCGGGCTCGCCGCCGGATCGCTGCTYGCGGCCCTCGTGACGACCGCCCGCCGCACCCGCCCGTCGGCCGGCATGGTGATCGGATCCGCGCTCGCGTTCGGCCTGCTGGAGACGGTGACCGGCTGGGCGCCCAGCTATGCCACGGCGGCCGTGCTCCTGATCCCTACCGGCTTCGCGACGATCTACTTCGCTCAGGCGGCGAACCACCGCATCCAGCTCGGCAGCGATCCRCAGTACCGAGGCCGGGTGATGGCGATCTATACCCTGATCCTGCAGGGATCGACGCCGCTAGGTGCCCTGTTCGTCGGCTGGCTCACCGAGCACCGTGGCGCCCGCGCCGGGTTCTACATCGGAGGTCTCGTTTCGGTCGCCGCCGCGATCGCCACACTGGTGGTGGACCGCATGCGGGCCGCGGCCGTCGACGACCCGCCACGCCCCGGCGCCCCGGCGCCCGGCGCCCGAACTGTAGAGGGTTAGTCACGGTCCACAGTCTCCGCCATTGCTAACCCGCCACACTTTCCCGTTTCCCACACCGGGCCGCCCGCCACCTAGTGGTCCTGTTGCCGGAGGTGATGTGTCGAACGCCGAGTCGAACGCCGAGCGGAAAAGAGCCCCGGGAACCCTTGCATCGCCTAAGCTGGAGACTGAGGGATTCCCCGGATAATTCGATTCCATCACGAGAGCGGTGTACTATCATCATGCGAGTATCCGACCGCGGCGGTGGCCGTGTCCAGTGACGTCGATCTGTGGCTGAGGYGTTTCCATCCGGCGTCGGCGAGCGCCCCGCGGCTTGTCTGTTTTCCCCATGCGGGCGGCGCGGCAAGCTTCTACGTTCCGCTATCCAGGGCATTGTCGCCGGTCGCCGAGGTGCGTTCGGTGCAGTATCCGGGCCGCCAGGACCGGCGGACGGAGAGGCCCGAGACGGCCATCGAACCCCTCGCGGACCGCATTGCCGACGTGCTGCGTCCCCTCACCGACCGCCCGCTGGCGTTCTTCGGTCACAGTATGGGGTCGACCGTCGCCTTCGAGGTGACCCGCCGGCTGGAGGCGGCGGGCGGCCCGGTGCCGTTCGTGCTGTTCGCATCCGGCCGCAGAGCCCCGTCGGCCTCCCGCGCCGAATCCGTGCATCTCCTGGACGACGAGGGTTTTCTGCGGGAAATCCGTGCGCTTGGTGGAACCGACCCGCGCATCCTCGCCGATCCCGAAATACTGAAGCTGATCCTGCCGCCCACCCGGGCGGACTACCGGGCGATCGAAACGTATTCTGCCCCGTCGGACGCGGTGATCGGTACGGCGATTACCGTGCTGGTCGGGGATTCCGACGCCAAGGCCACCGTGGCCGAGGCCGAACAATGGCGGGCGCACACGACCGGTGCGTTCACGCTGAAGGTCTTTCCCGGTGGCCATTTCTATCTGTCGGACCAGCAGGCCGCCGTCATCGACACCGTCTCGGCCGGGCTGGTTCCCGCGGCCACCGCGGGGCCCTCGCTCTGACCCGTCGGCTTGCCCCGCCGGCTGGCTCGTCGGTCAACGTTGTCGACCTGGACGTGTCGACCTGGACGTGACCCCCACCACGGGCACCGGCGGCACCMCGGGCGGGATTCGCGTCAGCGTATTTCGTTCGGGGCCGTGGCACCGCGGCTACGCTTCGACCGTGCGGTACGGGTCGGGACGCGAGGGACGCGAGGGACGCGAGGGACGCGAGGGACACGAGGGACACGAGGGACACGAGGGACACGAGGGTGTGGTGGCCGGTCTGCTCGCCGCGGCCGCGGCCGAGACGGGCGCGTCCGTGGGGACCCCRCCGGCGCGGGCGATGTCCCGCGCCTACCGGGAGTTGTCCGACCGGTATCGCGCGAACACCGCCACACCGGGTGACGGCGAGCTGACGGCGGATCACGTCCAGGCCTACCTCGCCGCCCGACTGCCCGCGACGCTGGCGGTCACCCGCGCGGTTCTCGGTGAGGTGGCGCTGCGCCGCCCGGACTGGCGGCCCGGGTCCGTCCTCGACCTGGGCGCGGGTCCCGGGACGGCGACCTGGGCCGCGCTGGCGGTCTTCCCCGGCGTGACCCGGGCCGTCCTGGTCGAGCGGTCCGCGCTGATGATCGACGTCGGTCGCCGGCTGGCCCGCCGCGGTGGCGCGCCGGCGCTGGGCACCGCGACCTGGCAGCGCACGTCCGTGCTCACCCCGCCCGGCGACGGCGCGGACCGGGCCGACCTGACAGTGGCGGCCTATGTGCTGGGCGAGCTCGCCGACGGCGACCGGGCCGCAGCCGTGGCCGCGTGGTGGCGGGCCACCGCGGCGGAGTTGGTCATCATCGACGCGGGAACCCCGGCCGGCTTCGCGCGGATCCGCGCCGCGCGCTCGGCGCTCGTCGAGACCGGCGCGACCATCACCGCGCCCTGCCCCGCCGACGACGACTGCCCGATGACGGCGGGGGACTGGTGCCACTTCGGCCGGCGGGTCGAGCGCAGCGCACTGCACCGGGCGATGAAGGACGGTGCGCTCGGGTACGAGGACGAGAAGTACTCCTACCTCGTCGCGTCGCGCCGGCCGCCCGCGCACGCCGCCGGTCGGGTGCTGCGCGTGCCGCGGGCCCGCTCGGGCCATGTCCGCCTGACGGTCTGCGAGGCGCCGCGGCAGGGTGACGTGGTCATGCCGCGGCAGCGTGACGTGGTCGTTTCCCGCAGCGAGAAGGAGGCCTACCGCTGGGCCCGGCGGGCCTCCTGGGGGGACGCCGTCCCGCCCGGCACCGGGCCGCGCTGACCCGCTGTCAACGTCGGGACCCGCCGGTGACCGGAACCCGGTGACCGGAACCCTTTGACCTGGTACCCGGCAGTCATGGYCAGTTACCGGCTGTCTACGCTTATGTCTGTTATGCCGTTGTCTGTTATGCCGTGTCGGTGTGCGTCGAAGCCGGTCCATCAGATGGACGGCGGGTCGACGGCGGCCCGCCGCCGGGCCCGCCGGTCGGGCCGCACGCCGGCGCTGATCGTCGCGGCCATCTGCGGGTGTTCGTTTGTCGTCAGCCTGGTCCTGCAGGCGACGCTGTACCGGCACGGCTCGGGTGACGCGGACGAGGCGGCCTACGTCCTGCAGGCGCGCATGCTGCTCGACGGCCGCCTCACCCTGGACGCGAACACCGTCGAGCCGTTCTTCCGGCCCTGGCTGACCGGGGAGCACGACGGGCGGGTGTTCACCAAGTACCTTCCCGGGTGGCCGGCGCTGCTCGCCGCGTCCCAGGCGTTGTTCGCCACCATGGCYGTCGCCCCGGCCCTGGTGGCGGCCGGCTGGGTGGCCGGGACGTACCGGCTGGCCCGCGAGCTCTTCGACGACGCGGTCACCGCGGTCACGGCGGCGGTGTTCGTCGCGCTGTCCCCGCTCGTCCTGGTACACACCTCGCTGCCCCTCGCCTACGCGTGCGGAGCCGCGACGCTGACCCTGGCGTGCGCGGCGCTGCTGCGTGGCGGCCGGACCGGGGCGCGGCTGTCGCTCATCGGCGGCGGGGCAGGCCTGGGATTCGTCCTGCTCCTGCGGCCCTTCGACGCGGTGATCGTCGCCGTTCCCGTCGTGGTGTTCGTGCTGGCGCGGCTGTGGCGGTCCGCGGGTGGCCGGTCCGCGGGTGGTCGGTTCATGCGTGCCGTGGCGCACCGGACCGCCTGGGCACTCGCCGGCCTGGCGCCGTTCGTTGTCGTGCTCCTGGCGTACTGCCGGCGGGTGACCGGTTCTGCGCTCCGGGCGCCGCTGTCGGCCTCCGATCCGCTGGACCGCTTCGGTTTCGGGCCGCGTCGCATCCTGCCCTCGGAGCCGACGTTCCTGTTCACCCGCCGGCTCGCCCTCGAGGCCCTGCACGGCACCGTCGTGGCGGCCCCGAGCTGGGTGTTCGGGGGCGTCGCGGTCCTCGTACTCGCGATCTTCGGCGCGCTGCGGGCGCACCGCCGTCCCGAGCGCGTCCTGCTGGTCGTCATCGTCGCCGCCGTCGGTGGCGGCTACTTCTTCTGGTGGGGTTCGGCGTTCGCGATGCCGGGCCTGCTCAACGGTCTCGGTCCGCACTACCATCTGGCCGCGTTCGCCCCGATCATGATTCTCGCCGCCGACGGCGCCCGCCGGGTGTGGTCCATGAGCGAACGGTGGTTCTCCCCGTGGCCCGGCACCGGCTCTCCGCCGGCCCGACCCGTCCCGCGGCGACCCGTTCTGCGCGGATCAGGTCTGCGCAGACCCGTCATCGCGGTCCTCGCCGCCGCGGGCCTGATCCTCCTCACTGTGGACGCGATCCCGGACAAGGTCGCCGGCCAGCGATGGGTGAACGACCGCAACGCGTTCCTCGACGCCCTGCTGCCGGACCGCTACCCGGCCCCGGCGGTGGTCGTCGTGACGCCCGGCGTCCCGAGCCGTTACACCCAGGTGCCGTACCAGATGCTGCGGAACACCCCGGACCTCGCCGGGCCGGTGGTGTACGCCGCCGACATCGGTGCCGGCACGGCCACCCTGCCCGACCGGATGCCGGGCCGGGCGGTCTACCGGCTGCGTCCCGACGAGATCGTCGACCCGGCCGCGCCCGCGAGCTACTTCGGGTCCTTCACCGCGCTGCGCCAAGTCGCCGGCAACCGCGTCCGCGTCCAGGTGACGGCGCGCGATCCCGGTGGTGCTGGTGGCTCCGGTGGCACCCTATACATCCGGTTGGGTGCCACGACCAGAACCGTCCAATTCGGGCCCGCGAACGCCGGGCCCGCGGACGCTCCCGGGATCACGCACACCTTCACGGTGACGACCGGCACCCCGCTCGGACCGGACGAGCTCGGCATCGCCGGTGCGACGCTGCCCGACGAGCTCGTCGTCGGGTTCACCGTGCCGACGGGAGCCGGTGCGGCACGCTGGGAGGAGCGGATCCCRCTGGCCCGGCGTCCCTCCGGAGAGCTGGCCCTGCTCGTGCCCGGCCTGGGCTGGCGTCAGGTGCCGAACCGGCCCGGAGCGGGATGGCTGCCCGCCCCGGTCCGTCCGGCGCTGGCCGTCTCGGTCGGTGCGACGTGACCGGGGAACGGATCGTGACCAGATAATTCGATGGATTTGACCGGTGCGGCGCCGGGGTCAGACCCAAATCCGCCAGTAGCGTGATGGTGATTGTTTGCCGGTCGGTTTCGTGATCGAAATCGGTGGGGAGGGCTTCCCGGCCGGTTTCGGGTACGCCGAGAGCCCGAATGTTGCTCCGGGCGGGCCGGGGTCCTTTCCGGGGTGTGGGGGTGGCTGTGAGGTCGGGGTGGGGTGGTGCGACGGGTGCGCGGGGGCTCGGCGGCCAGCTGTCAGGTGGCGGCGGGCAGGGCGTCGAGCCGGTCGAGGGCGGCGGCGAGGTGCCGGTCACGCCCTGGTGGCARCCTCAGCCGGCCAACATCACCCCGCTACTGGCGTAGCTGGGTCAGAACAGCGGCACGCTTCCGCTCTCGGACTGGCCGAGCCGGTGGCAGGTGTCGCTGTCGCGCAGGTAGCCGAAGGAGAAGGCCTGGGCGCGTTGACGGGGGGTGCCGTGGGCGCCCGGGGCGGAGGCCGCCTCCTGGTCGAACCAGCCACTGTCGCGGGTGTCGCCGATGCTGTAGAACAGCAGCGCGCCCTGCAGCGYGTCGGTGAACGCGATGCGCTTGGCGTCGTGCGCGCTCTTGGCCTGGCGGCCGGCGAAGCAGTCGGCCTGGTTCTCCTCCGCGCGCGACACCACGCCGATCGTCCCGCCGATCCGGGCGCCCCGATGGCCCAGCTCGTGCATGATCACAAACAGCGGGTAGGACGCTCCACCCGCCTGGAACAGCTCCGTCATGAAGTCGACGCTGTAGGCGACGGTGTCGTCGAGCTGGCAGTACAGTGCGTTGTCCGCGAACTGCTTGGGATCGTTCACCTGCGCGCCGCAGGCGTCCTGCGGAACCTGGCCGTCCCGGTAGGGGACGAACCGCGGTGGTRTCCACGCGTCKCCGAGTTCGCCGTGCCAGAAGCTGTTCGTGCCGCCCGGGCAGCCGACYGGTTCGGAGAGGAGCTTCTCGACCCCGGCGAGGTCGGTCACCCTGCCTCCRCRCTCCCCGGCGGCCGCGATCGGCACCGCCGACGTGCTCACCGATGTCCCCCCCGCGGCCGCGTCCCCCGCGGCCGCGTCCCCCGCGGCCGCGTCCGCCGCGGGGGACGCGTTGCAGCCGGTCAGTACCCCGACGGACACGACGATCGCGGCCAACGCCGCCCAGATGACCCGCACGAGGCATCACCGTAGAGGTCCGCCCCGGTGTGTGGAACCCGACGTCGTCACCCTGACAGGCGCCGACGCCCTGACCTCGCCTAACTGCCGGTCGACGGCCCGGCCACAGGCCCCGATGGGCGCCCATCGGTGGAACCGGGTGAACCCGCCCGCGCCCGTCAGGCCACCGGCCACGAGGCAGAGGCGGTCCGGGGGCGTCAGGCGAACAGCTCGCGGATGTCGTCGGCGTCGAGCGTCGAGCTGAACACGTCACCGTCGTCCATGACGCTGGAGAACAGCCGTGCCTTCCGGTCCTTCATCGCCATCACCTTCTCCTCGATCGTGTCCCGGGCGACGAGGCGGTAGACCATGACGTTGCGGGACTGCCCGATGCGGTGCGTCCGGTCCACCGCCTGTTCCTCGGTCGCGGGATTCCACCACGGATCGAGCAGGAAACAGTAGTCCGCCTCGGTCAGGTTCAGGCCGAACCCGCCGGCTTTCAGGCTGACGAGAAAAACCGGGGCCGACCCCGTCTTGAACCGCTCGAGCACGGTGGACCGGTCGMGGGTCCGGCCGTCGAGGTAGCAGTGCTCCACACCGAGGGCGGACAACCGTTCGCGTACCTTGCCGAGAAATCCGGTGAACTGGCTGAAGACCAGGGCCCGGTGACCACTGTCGACGACGTCGGTGAGCTGCTCGAACAGAGCGTCGATCTTGGCGCACGGCAGGTCTGCGTGGTGGTCGTCCACCAGGCCGGCGTGCAGGCTGAGCTGGCGCAGCAGGGTCAGCGAGCGCAGGATCGTGAAGCGGTTGCGGTTCATGTCGTCGACCAGGCCCAGTACCTTCTGCCGTTCCCGTTGCAGATAGGTCTGGTAGAGCCTGCGGTGCCGCGGGTGCAGGTCCACCTCCAGGACCTGTTCCTGCTTTGGCGGGAGCTCGGGCGCCACCTGTTCCTTGGTGCGGCGCATCATCAGCGGCCTGATCCGCCGTCGGAGCTGGGCGAGCAGCTCGACGTCGTTCTGCTTCTCGACCGGCCGGGCGTAGTAGTCGCGGAAGCGGATCGGGTTCGGGAACAGGCCGGGCGCGGCCACCGACAGCAGCGACCACAGCTCCATCAGGTTGTTCTCCATCGGGGTCCCGGTGACGGCCAGTTTGAACGGCGCCGGCAGCAGCCGGGCGCACCGGTAGGCCTTCGCCTGGTGATTCTTGATCATCTGGGCCTCGTCGAGGATCAGGCCCGACCAGGCCAGGCTCGCGTACTCCTCGTGCTCGAGGCGGAAGAGCGTGTACGAGGTGATCACCAGGTCGGCGCCCGACACCGCCTCGTCGAGGGCCTCGCCACGCCGCCGCTGCGTGTCGCGGATCGCCACCGTTCGCAGCCCGGGCGCGAACCGGGCCGCCTCCGCGGCCCAGTTCGACACGACGCTCGTCGGCGCGACGACGAGGAACGGCGCGAGCTCGGGATCGGCCTGCCGGGCGTGGCAGACCAGCGCCAGCGTCTGCAGCGTCTTTCCCAGGCCCATGTCGTCGGCGAGCACCCCGCCCAGCCGGTACTTCCAGAGGAACGCCAGCCACCGGAAACCGTCGAGCTGGTAGGAGCGCAACGTCGCCGCGAGCGTCGCCGGCGGCTCCTGTTCGAGCTGGCCCTCGGCACCCAGCTCCAGCAGCCCCGTCACCTGCTGGCGCCACGACCGCGCCTGGCGCTCGACCACACCGAGCCCGGCGAGCTCCTCCCACAGCCCGACCTGGAACCGACTGATCCGCAGCGGGCCGCCGGGTGAGTCCTGTAGTGCCCGCGCCTCCTCGATCAGTCGCCGCAACGACTGCAGCTCGGGCTTCTGCAGGCTGAAGTAGGCGCCGTCGGCGAGGAGCAGGTGCGACTGCCCCTGACTCAGCGCCAGGAAGACGTCCGTGAACGGCACCTGCCGGCCCTCCACGGTGACGGTGACCCCGAGATCGAACCAGTCGGTCTCGCCCACCACATCGTCGGTGGACAGGCCGATGAGCAGCGAGTCGCCGGCCTCCCGGTAGGCCGCGGGGTCACCGCTGACCTCGACGGCCACCCCGGGCCGGTCCGCCAGCAACGGGAGCAGCTCCGTCGTCGCGCGCATCGTGTCGACGCCGCGCAGCCGCACCCGTGGCCGCAGACCGGAACCCTGGTCACCGGCGAGCAGGGCGGCCGTGCCGGAGGGCAGATCCAGCGCCGCCAGCACGTCCCGCAACGCGTCCTGCTCCTGGCGCGGATCCCGTAACCCGTCCGGTTCCGCGGCGGGAGGCGTCGCGGCGGGCAGCATCGTGCCGTCCGGTTCGGTGCCGTCCGGCTCCGTCGCGTACAGCGGCACGTGGATCCGCTCGCCGCCGACCTCGTAGGCCCATCCCCAGCTGAGGTCGAGTTCGTGGTCATCGCCGTAGGAGGCGTGCAGCACCAGGGCCGGCGGCGGCACCTCCGGCGGCTCGAAGGAACCGTCGCTGGACACCACGGGGGCCAGGCGCCGCAGGCGCGGGTAGAACTCCGCGCGGAAGCGGGACTCCTCGCTGCGGGGCACCCGCAGGCTCCGGTTCCCGACCGCCATCCGCTGCAGCCGTGGCGGCACCGGCTGGGCGAGCCGCGCGAGCCGGACGTGCCAGTCCCGATGGTCGTCGGAGGTCAGGACCTCCGYCCGGTCGACGTACACGACGCCGTGGCCGTCGCGGCCGATGAACGAGAACACGGCGGCGTCCGTCGCCGTCCCGCCGAGGTGGAGCAGGGGAGCCACGACCAGCGACTGCGTGCTCTCGTCCTGGGTGACGTTCAGGCACAGTTCCGCGGAACCGTACCGGCTCACGTCGCCGAGCTTCTTGCGGGCATGCACGAACCGGAGGCCGACCRCCTCGGCCTCGTCGAGCATCGACCAGAGCTGCCGGCTTTCGAACGCGCAGAGATCGAGTCGTTTCGCGCCGCCGGAAGAGTAGGAGGAGTAGTACGAGTACCCATACCGCTCCTCATGGGCCCGGTACACGGCGAAGAACTCCTGCAGCAGCCGTACCTGCGGCTGTTGGTACTCGCGGGTCTGGTACGCCGCGTTGAGGGCGTCCCACCCGATGGCGTTGACCCAGCCGTTCCGGCCCGGCTGCACCAGCCGGGCCGTGACCCGCAGGCCCAGCTCGGACCCGCCGCCGTGGGCCGGCGGATCCGCCGTGAAGCTCAGCTCGACGGCCAACGGCGTCGTCCCGGCGGCCCCGCCATGGCCGCCGCCGACGGCGGGCGAGGAACCCAGCAGCTCTCCCAGGTCCTCGGTCCAGGCAGCCGACCGGGACGGCCGCGGCTGAGCCGGCCGGGGCCGAGCCGACCGCGGGGAGGACCCGGACCGCCGCGCCGATGGGCCGGGGGCCGCCGCACCCGTTGCCGCGCTCGCCGTGGCCGTCGCGCCTGTCGTGGCCGTCAGCACCAGCGCCACGACGTGCTTGCAGTCGGCGCCCACCGGGCAGGTGCACGAGCCGTACTGGAACGTCCAAGAGGACGGACCGTCACCCGAGAACTGCGCGTTCGTCGCGTAGACCTCGCCGCCGCTTCCACGCACCCGGCCCTGGAGGGTGTTCTCGTCGGGGTCCCAGTCGATCCTCGTGACCGCGCTCTGCTGGGCGTAGTGCACACCTCTGGCATACGAACGTTCGCTGACGRCTGTCCGGAGACCGGCGGTGCCGGGTCCCTGCCACGACACGGAGAGCATGCCGTTAAGGTAGCAGGCGGTGACGGAAGGTCGCCAAGTAGCCCGACTCGGCCGTCGACAGGCATGGCCTATCGCGTCGACGGTGAGAGGGTGCTGGGGATAMGTGCGCCCGAGACGAGGCTGCGGTCGAGGTCCGCCACGGTCGCGGCGCCGAGCAGTGCCATCGCGTGGTCGAATTCCACGCGCAGCAGTTCAATCATCCGTAGGACACCGGCCTCGCCGCCCGCGGCGAGGCCGTACAGGTAGGGCCGACCCACGAAGACCCCTGCGGCGCCGAGGGCCAGCGCCTTGACCACGTCGTTGCCTCGCCGGACACCTCCGTCGAGGAACACCGTGAGTCTGCGCGCCGCCGCGTCAACCACCTCCGGCAGAATATCGATGGTCGCGGGGACGCCGTCCAACTGCCGCCCGCCATGGTTCGAGACCACGACACCGTCGACGCCCAGCTCGACGAGCCGGTCGCACTCGTCCCCGCGCATCAGGCCCTTGAGGAGCAACGGGCCTTCCCACAACGACCGGATCCGCTCGACGTCCTCCCAGGTGACGCAGTCCGACGACGATTTGATTGTCGCTCGGGTCTGGTTGAGGCTTAGCCGGGACGGGCCGCCGGGACAGCCGGCGCCGAATTGGCCGCGCATGAAGTCGAATTTGCGCATGAAGTCGAATTTGCCGCGGATGAAATCGGTCGCCCAYGCCGGCTTGCTGGCCCCCTGCAGCAGCATCTTGGGATGCGGCGGCCGACTCATGAGCTTGTTGCGGGTGTCGCGTTCACGGTTGCCCAGGACCGGCGTGTCGATGGTGATGGCCAGGGCCCGGTAACCCGCCGCCGCGATCCGCCGGACGAGGTTCCCGACCTCGGCGCGGTTGGGGGGCAGGTAGAGCTGATACCACAGCGTGCCGGTCGAGCGCGCGGCGACATCCTCGAGCGGGAAGGCTGCCACGGTGCTCTGCATGTACACGATGTCCGCCCRCGCCGCGGCCCTCGCCACAGCGATCTCCGCGGACGAGCGCGCGAGGCGGCCCGCGCCCGTGGGCGCCAGCATGATCGGCATCGACAGCCGCTCGCCGAACACGGTAGTCGAGAGGTCTCGTGTGGCGACGTCGGCGAGCGGCCGCGGGCGGAACTCGATGCGGTCGAACGCCGTGCGGTTACGCCTGAGCGACACCTCGTCGCCGGCGCCGCCCTCCATGGCGTCGAAAACCGCCCGGGGAAGCCTGCGGCGCGCCAGTTCCCGGAAGTCCTCGACATTGATTGCGTCCTGCACCCTCACGAACACGGACCTTTCGCTGTCGGCCTGGCCACGGGATCGCGTTCTCCCGGTCGCCAGGATTGCCAGTCACTCCGGAAGCACTCAAGCGGCAGCCGTTCACGCCTTGCGGGAGCTGGTACAGCCAGCGAGGACCGCCCGGATGTCGRCCGCGATCTCGCTTACGACGGGTTCGCGCAGCACGGTGTCGTGGTCGCCGCCMACGGTGCGGTAGGTCGTCTCGCCGGTCAGCAGCGGGCGCCAGGCCTCCGTACGGTGCGGCGGCGAGGCGGCCGCCAGGTAGACCAGCGCCCGCCCGTTCCAGGGCTTGGGCCGGTAGAACCTCGTGAGCACCCGCGACTGGTTGTAGAAGACGTCGTACTGGTTCATGCCMTTGAACTGAACGACGCCAGCCAACGGGAGTTGGGCCGCCTGCCGGGCCCAGCCGAGCAGGACCCGTGCGGCAGCCCCCGCGCGCGCCGGGCCCATAGCCGATCCCCTCGCACGGTCCAAGGCTGGGGCCGGATTCGAGCTCCTGGTCGGGCCCCCCGGAACTGGAAGCTGAGAGGGCTGCACTCCTCCCGCGAAGACGCCGGAGGACGTGTCGGGCAGGAAGCTGTCGATGAGGACGAGCAGTTCGACGTGCTCGCCGGCCTCGGTGAGGAGTCTCGCGGTTTCGAGGGCGACGAGGCCGCCGAAGGAGTGGCCGGCGAGGTAGTAGGGGCCGGCGGGTTGGAGTAGGCGCAGGGTGCGGGCGTGACGGCGGGCGGCGGCGTAGATGGACCAGTCGGGGAGACCGCGGTATTCGAGGCCGTGGGCTTGGACGCCGTAGACGGGGCGTTCGCCGTCGAAGTGGCGGGCAAAGCCAAGCATGCCGACAGCGAGGCCGCCGGCGCCGCAGAAACAGAAGAGGGGCCCGCCGCTGCCGGTGGTGCGCAGCGGGAYGACGGTGGGGTGGCGTAGGACGTCGGTGCCGGCATTGCGCAGGCGGGCGGTGAACTCGGCGACGGTGGGGGCGTCGGCGACGGTGGAGGTGGGGAGTTTGACACCGAGTTCGTCGGCGACTCTGGTGAGGAGCTCTTCGGCGATGAGGGAATCGCCGCCGAGTTCGACGAAGTCGTCGTGGATACCGACGTCGTCGAGGTGCAGGGCGGCGGCCCACACACCGGCGACGGCCTCTTCCCACTGGTCGCGGGGCGGGTCCTGGCCGGGTTTCGGACCGGCGGGGGGCAGGTTCAGTCGGTCGACCTTGCTGCGGTCGGTCCTCGGTAGCGCGGTGACCAGCATGACGGTGGCCGGCACCATGTAGGACGGCAGCTTGGCCCGTAGCARGCGCCTGATCGAGGCCGGTGAGACCCGGGCGCCGGTCACGGGGACGACGTAGGCGACCAGGCGGGCCCGCTGCGTGGTCCTGTCGGCCACGACGACGGCTTCTAGCACATCCGAGCTCGCCAGCAGGGCGGACTCGATTTCGATCGGCTCGACGAGGTACCCACGGATCTTCACGGCCGCGTCGTTGCGGCCGACAACCCTGAGCTGGCCGCTGGCGTCGATGCGCCCGAGGTCTCCGGTGCGGTAGGTGGGTGTGCCGTCCGGCCCGATGCCGAACCGCGATGCGCTCGCCGCCGGCGCCCGCCAGTAGCCCCCCGTGATGAAGTGGCCCATCACGACGATCTCCCCCGTCTCACCGGGCGGCATCTCGATGCCATCCGGCGAGACCACCCTCACCGCGACGTCAACCACCGGCCGCCCGGCCGGCATCACGCCGTCGGGCAGGTCGTCGTCCGACCAGATCGGGGCACAGGTCGCCGTGCCGAGCTCCGAGGCTCCGTAGGAGACCAGGAACGCCGCGGCCGGCGGTAGGTGGTGGCGGGCCAACTCGACGTCGCGGGCGTAGATCGCCTCGCCGACCGACATGACGAATCGGAGGTCGTCGAGCACCTCGTCCGGCTCAAGGCAGCCGAACACGATCCGGATCAGCGCCGGCGTGGCCACGATGCCGGCCGGCCGGGTGGCGSGCAGCCAGTCGGCCAGGTCTCGGACGCCGCGGACCCGAGGGTCGTACATCTCGAGGGTGGTGCCGAAGACCAGGCCACCGACCGTCCGGTTCATCCCCGAGATGAAGGAGTAGGGCAGGAAGAGCGGCAGGCGGTCGCCCGGAACCAGCCGCATCACGTCCTGGACCTGGATGGCGTAGTGGATGCCCAGCAGGGCGCGGTGGTGCCACACGACACCCTTCGGTACTCCGGTCGACCCGGAGGTGAAGATGAGCACGGCTGGATCGGTATCGGCCCGGCGCGGCGCGGTCGACGCCACCCGGTCAGCCAGCGCCGGGGACCAGTCGGCGACGCGCTCGTCGCCGACGTCGATAGTCTCCACGATCCCCGGCAGCGCGGCGGYAGTCCGCTGGTCGGCGGAGCCAGTCGKTCCGGTGACRCACACCGAGGCCCCCGCCAGTCCCACGACCTGAGCGAGACGGTCGGTGGGATGCATCCTGTCGAGGGGCACGCAGGGCCGGCCGCTCGCGATGACGCCCAGGACGGCGGCGATCCCGCTCGCGCCGTGGGGCAACAGCACCGCGACGGGCGTGTCCGGGTCAGCCGCGGCGGGCTGCCGAAGGATGCGGTCGGCGACGACGTCCACCCAGGCGACGAGCTGGGCGAAGGTAACGGCACGGTGTTCGTCGCGGACCGCCACGACGTCGTGGCAGACCATGGCGACGGTGCGGATCCGGTCGACGACGTTTCCGAACCGGTCGTCGGGACGCAGCGGCGGCGGTACCGGCACCGCCTGGGTGACCTGGCCTTTCCTCATGCCAGGCCTTTCCTCGCGCCAGCCAGGTCAGTGGCCCCAGGGACGGGCGGTGTTGTCATGGCGCCTCCCGGGCGGGCACTGGTATTGGAGCCGTGACCGCGCTCCGGTCCGTTCAGATCCGTTCATATCTAACACGAACGGCTTTGCGACCGACCATCCAGGCCATATTAATCATTAACGTAAGGGTATGGTTGCCATAAGGACCTGGCGCCCGCGATACGGCTCGACGCGAAGCGCCGCTTCGTCTCCCTATTGGCCGAGCCGGGTCTGTTGCGGCAGGGTCGGTGGAAGCGGTCGGCATGATCGACCGATATGTCTCCGCGCCGTCGGGCCGTTGGTGCCGGTGCCAGAGTTCGCAAGATTCCGGTGGTACTCGCGATTGRCCCGGTCCGCTCGGGATACCGAGGAACTGCTCACCAGGAGTGGTATCGACGTCGACCACGTTACTGAGCCTTTCCGCGTAACCATCTGTTGCATTGTGTAGCATTAATGGCGTGTTTCTGCGCGGTCTCAATAGGTCAGTGCACCACGTGTGGATCCAGTCACAGGGCTGGATCTGATAGGACGTGGTGTCCCTTGACCTGGAGGCGCGGTGCGCCGTCCCAGGCCACMTCGAAGGCCACCTCGAAGGCGATCTGATCATCGGCAAGGGTGGCAAGAGCCAGATCGCGACCCTCGTCGACTGAGTAGGTAGCCGCGGGCGCCGGTGCGTGGAGCGGCGAACACGAATTCGTCCTCGCCGTACATCGGCCAGCCACAACGCCCCCGAAGGGAGCGGTTCATACAACGCCTAACACCTGGTGGCCCGGAGGGAGCTCGAACAGCTCGAACCCCGAGGCGGCCTCGAACCCGCGGGAGGGGGACACCGTCCCGCGGGCCCGAGGCGGAGAGGTCCTTCGCCGGATCGTGGGATGCCGTGGCGGACCTCGGCTAGGGGCCTCGGCCAGGGGCCTGGGTCAGGGGGCCTGGGTCAGGGGGCCTGGAATCCCGCGTTGGTCAGCACGGTGCTCGCCTTGTCGGACAGGATGAAGTTGACGAACGCGGTGGCGCCGACGGCGTTGGGCGCGTTCTTCAGCGCGACGATCGGGTAGTCGTTGATCGCCTTGGCGGATTCGGGGAACTCGACGCCGTCCACCTTGCCCGCCGACGCCTTGACGTCCGTGCGGTAGACCAGCGCGGCGTCGACCTCACCGAGGGTGACCTTCGACAGCGCGGACTTGACGTCCTGCTCCAGGGTGACCGGGGTCAGGTTCACTCCGGTGGCGGCGAGCGCCTTCTTCGCGGCGGCTCCGCAGGGCACCTGCTCGGCGCACAGCGCGACCTTCACCCCAGGCTTGGTCAGGGCGGGCAGATCGGTGATGCCCTTCGGGTTGCCCTTCGGTACGGCGATGACGAGCTGGTTGCGGACGAAGACCTTGGGCGCGCCGACGTTGTCGCCGGCGTCGGTGACGGTCTTCATCGTGGCCGGGCTCGCCGCGGCGAACACGTCGGCCGGGGCGCCGGAGGTGATCTGCTGGGCCAGCTGCGAGCTGCCGGCGAAGGAGAAGGTCACCTTCGATCCGGGGTTCGCGGCCTCGAAGTCCTTGCCGAGCTGGGTGAACGACCCCGTCAGCGAGGCGGCGGCGAGCACCTTGACGGTCCCTTGTACTCCGCTCGCGGCGCTGCTGGCCGTGGCGGAGGGCGTCGCGGCAGCGCCGCCGTCGCTGCCGCCACATCCGGCGGTCGCGAGAAGCCCGGCGCCGAGCACCGCCAGGGCCGCCGTCTTCATCCTGYGAAATCTCATGTGTCCCGTTCCTCCACCCGTTCACCCGTTGTCCGGCTTCCGCAGCCGCGGACCATGTCGCTGATCTAATCCGCAGATACGAAACTCTGTGCATGATAGTTCCGCATCTGCGCGCTGAACAGGTGGGTTGTTCCGTGGTGTGCCGATGCGCGGCCGGGGCCTGCGCCACGGCGACCGGAGCCCCGCTCGGCGGGCGATGTCGAGAGCGGTGCCGAGAGCGGTGCCGAGAGCGGTGCCGAGAGCGGTGCCGAGGGCAGGGTCGAGAGCGGTGCCGAGCCGGTTGAGCCGGTCATGCTCCTCTGGCCGGCCGCGGGTTACGATGGCAGGACGTGGAAGGTCCGGTCGTGGTAGATGAGCGGGGACGCCTCCGGGTCGGTGTCCGCCTCAAGGACCTGGCCGATGACGAGGAAATGGTCCCCGGCCTCGACGGGTGGCCGGGCGGAGCAGCGCAGCCACGCCCGTCCCCCGTCGAGCAGGGGCTCGCCGGTGGGCAGCCTGGTCCAGCGGGTCGGCGAGGCGAATCGGTCGATCCCGCTGCGGGCGAAGCGCCGGGCGACCTCCTCCTGCTGGGAGGACAACAGGTTCACCACGAAGGTCTCCGCGACCCGCAGWCGGGGCCACGTCGATGACACCCGGACTCTGGTCCTCGACTCCGCGCAGGCCAGACGAGTCGCAGCGCTGATCACCTGGCAGCATGCCGTCGGGGGGCAGGCGCACTGCTTGGCCCGGCTGGTGCTGCGCGCCGCACCCGAACCGCCGGTCGCGGTCCTGTCCGAGCTGGCCGACAACCCCGACCGTCTCGGGATCAGCGGAGATATGGCCGGGGTCGCCGTGGCGTTCCTCGCGGCCATGCGGCCCTACGCCACCCTGGACCCCGCATCGCTGGTCTGGATCACTCACCACGGGCCGTTCTCCTCCCCCGATGACGACGGCGGGCCCCAGACCTTCACCCGCGTGGACCTCGACTACCGCGATGGCGCCTTCCACGACGACCTGCGGGCCGCCCGCAAGGCCGACATCGTGGTCTCCGCCACCGGGCAGCCCACCTGCTCACCGGCGAGCACATCGGCGAGCACATCGGCGCCCACCAGTGCCTCGTTGTGGACTCCGGGTTCATGCCGCGCGCCGACGGGTCGGTGGCCGGCGGCATCCACCCCAGCGCCGTCGGGATCCCGTAGCGGATCACCCCGGTGCCCGGTGGGGTCGGCCCGGTCGAGATGGCCGTGCTGATGGAACGCATCGTCCGCCAGGAGGCCGACCCGAACCTGCGCCCCTGGGCGCTGCCCCGGCGTCGCCCCGGACCCGCGCCCAGACCACGACGCGCGCCGCCTTCCCGGCCCGCAACCCGTCCCCATCTCGTACCCCACCCCGGCGGGAACCGCCACCTCCTCCACCGAGCCCCACCCCGCCCCGGCGGCCCCGGTGAGCGGCGGACTGTCCGCGCTGCGCATCGCCGCCCTGGTCCACGCCGGGGAGCTATCCGCCGAGCAGATGACCCGCGACGCGCTTGCGCGTATCGCGGACGGCGATTCGGCGGTGCGGGCCTTCGCCGCCCTGTGGCCCGAGCAGGCATACGCCCACGCGGCCGACGTGGACCGCCGGGTCCGCGCGGGCGAACGGCCGCCGCTGGCCGGGGTGCCTCTGGGGGTGAAGGTTACCGAGGGGCTGACCTCGACCCAGACCCGCCGGCTGCTCGCGGGCGGCTGCGTACCGGTCGGTGCCACCGCCGCCCCGGGCCCGGGCACTACCTGGCAGACCTGGGGGCACACCGACCGCGGCCCGACTCTCAATCCGCACGACCCGGCTTGGAGCCCCGGCGGGTCGTCCGCCGGATCGGCCGCCGCCGTCGCCGCCGGCCTGGTTCCCTTGGCCACCGGCAGCGACGGCGCCGGTTCGGTGCGCATCCCGGCGGCGTGGTGCGGCGTCGTGGGCCTGAAACTCACGGGCGGCCGGGTGCCCGCCCGCGACCGCGCGGGTCTCAACGCTGCCGGCGTGCTGGCCCGCGAGCCCGCCGACGCGGCCGCCTACCTCGACGCCGTCGCGGGCACCGCGACCCTGCCGGCGCTGCGCCGCCCCGACCGGCCGCTGCGCACGGCGTGGTCGGCCACGCTCGGTTTCGCCGATACGGCCCCGGCGGTCGCCGAGGTGGCCCGCACCCACCTGGACGCCCTCGCCCGAGCCGGCGCGCTCGCGGTGACCGATGCCGTGCCGTGCTTGCCCGACCCGGCGGACTGCTGGGTGTCCCTGCGTCACAGCGGCCAGGACACCGCCGGTACCCGGGCCGCCCTGCTGCGCTCTCTCGGTGGCCTGTTCGCCGGGCACGACCTGCTCGCCACCCCGACCACACCCAACCCCCCGCACGGCCACCAGGGGCCCGGGGAGACGATGAGCGTGGCACTCACCTGGGCGTTCAACATCACCGGCCATCCTGCGATCAGCATCCCAGCAGGCCTAACCGGTGTCGGGGAACCGGTTGGCCTGCACCTGGTCGCCCCACCGGGCCGCGAGGCCGACCTTCTCGCCGTCGCTCTGGTGGCCCGCGCCATGCCCACCGYGCCCATCCGAACATGGCGACGACGGCTACCGGGCCCGGGACTCGGGTTCGTGCCTTGACGGCGCCGACCTCGTCCTGGTCGCCGAACTCCTCGGCCACGCCCGCGTCGACACCGTCCGGATCTACACCCTGCCCACCGACGACGACGTCCAAGACGCCGTCGACCGGGTCACCGTCGACTACGAACCACTCCGAAACGGACCATGCCACTACAGAGAGCTACTTTGCGGCTGGTGGCACGAACCCGAGTCCTGGGCCCTCCAGCGCTGTCCCGTTGCTGTCCCGTGCCGTTCAGAAGATCCCGAAACGTCAGAAGATCCCGAAACGTACGACGCACAGGGCACCGGCCACCAGGCAGTAGACGGCGAAGGGGGTCGCCGTGCGGGTTTCGAACCATCGGGCCAGGAACCGGATGGACACGTAGGCCACGACGCCGGCGACGATCGCCCCGAACAGGGTCTGACCGCGAACACCGTCTCCGAGCGGGCCGAGGAGGTCGGGGAGTTTCAGCAGGCCGGCGGCGAGGATCACCGGGGTGGCGAGCAGGAACGCGAACCGGGCGGCGTCGAGGTGGGAGAGTCCCCGGGACAGGCCAGCGATCATCGTGACGCCCGACCGGCTGATTCCCGGAGYCAGGGCGGCGGTCTGCGCCACCCCGACGAGCAGGGCGTCCAGGCGCGGCAGCGCGGCGAGCCGCCGGTCGGCGTGCCGGGCCGCTGTCTCGGCTTCGGGTAGTGCTGTCTCGGCTTCGGGTAGTGTCACATCCTCGGCTTCGGGTAGTGCCGTCTCGGTCGTCACGGCCTTCGAGTGGTTGCCGGGCCCGGACCCGGGTGCGGATCCGTGAGCTACCAGGGGACCGGAGGCCGGGCGCGTCCCGACCCTGCGGCCCGTGACCGGCGCCGAGCGTGGTATCGGCATGGTGTGCTCGTCCCGGTATCCGGCCGGCCCGGGAGCGCCGCCGGTCGTCGACCGGCGGCGCAGACGCTCCCCCAGCAGCATGATCATGCCGTTCACGGTGAGGAACACGGCGGCCGGCAGCGGCCGGCCCAGGTGGGTGCGCAGCGGATGCTCGAGGAGCAGCCCGACGATGCCCACCGGAACGGTCCCAAGGATGATCAGCCAGGCGAGCCGGCCGTCGGCGGTGGTGACCCGCCGGTCCCGGACCGAGACGGCCAGGCCCGTGATGATGCGCCGCCAGTCGTCACGGAAGGCGACGATAAGCGCCGCGGCGGTGGCCACGTGCACGGCGACGATGAAGGCGAGGTAGGGCGACTCGGGCGCGGAGACGTCGAGGTCCGCTGCCCATCGGCCGCCGATGAGAGCCGGCACGAGCACGCTGTGACCAAGGCTGGACACCGGGAACAACTCCGTGGCGCCCTGCAGGGCACCGATCACGCCCGCCTCGGCGTAGCTGAACGAGGACATGCCCGGCACCGTGCGCCTTCGATCATGTGAACATGGTGTGATGACCGAGTCCCGCGGCGCCACCGGCCGTGACACCGGCCGCAGACCGGAGCGGTTCTGCGCTCGCAGCAGCTCTACGATCCGTTCCATGCGGGTACTGGTCGTCGAGGACGAGGCGCGCACCGCCGCCCTGCTCCGCCGTGGCCTGGTCGAGGAGGGCTACGCGGTCGACGTCGTCGGTGACGGCGCCGACGCGGTCTGGCAGGCGACCGAGATCGGCTACGACGCGATCGTCCTGGACCTCATGCTTCCCGGTCTCGACGGATTCGAGGTGTGCCGCCGCCTGCGCGAGGCGGGCCGCTGGGCCCCGGTGCTCATGCTCACCGCCCGGGGGGACGTTGACGACCGTATCCGCGGTCTCGACGCGGGTGCCGACGACTACCTGCCCAAGCCGTTCAGCTTCGGGGAACTGACCGCCCGGCTGCGGGCGCTCGTGCGGCGCGGGGCCGTGGAACGCCCCACCGTCCTGCGGATCGGGGATCTTCGCCTCGACCCGGCCGAGCACCGCGTCCTGCGGGCTGGATCGCCACTYGACCTGTCCGCGAAGGAGTTCGCGCTCCTCCACCTGCTCATGCGCCATCCCGACGAGGTTCTGACCCGTACCTATATCGTCGATCACGTCTGGGACTTCGCCTTCGACGGCACCTCCAACATCGTCGACCAGTACGTGCGCTACGTCCGCCGGAAGATCGACATTCCGGACGGTCCGTCGCTCATCGAGACCRTCCGCGGGGTCGGATACCGGCTACGGACCCCGGCCGAGACGCCGCCCGGGAGGTCCCGCACACCTGATGTGTCTGCCGCGCCCGGTGCGTCTGCCGCGCCCGGCCCGGTCGTCGACGGGGGATCGTAGCCCGACGTGCCGATCCGGGTGAGGCTGACCCTGCTGTTCGCGCTGGGGACCGCGATCGTGCTCGCCGTCGCTGGCGTCCTGTTCTACCTGCTGCTCCGGGTGAACCTGCGGGACTCCGTTGACGCCGACCTGCGGACCCGGTCGGATCTGCTGACGGTCAGGCTCGCCGATCGGTTTGATGCCGCCCGGCCCGGGGGCGCCGGGGGCGTTGGTCGAGCCGATGCGGCCGATCTGCTCGTGGGCGGCGGATCGATCGCCCAGGTGCTCCGGGCGGACGGGACGCCGATCGTCTCGTCGCCGGACGCCGGGTCGCGGCCGCTGCTGACCGCGGACCAGCTCGCCCGGGCCCGGGCGCAGCCGACCCTGGTCACCCGGGAAGTGCGGGCCGGCACCGGGATCAGGCCGACCGGAGATGTCCGCGTCCTGGCCGTGGCGGTGCACACGGGCCGGGCCACCATGATCGCGGTCGTCGGCACGCCGACGCACCTCACCGACAGGGCCGAGGACCGGGTCCGCAACGTGATGGTGGTGGCGACGGCTCCGACGATCGCGCTGGCCGGCCTCGCCGCCTGGCTGCTCTCGGGGGCGGCGCTGCGGCCGGTGGAGCGGATGCGCCGGCAGGCGGCCGCCATGGCGGCCGCGGAGGTGGTCGCCGCCGGTCCGGTCGCCGCCGGTGGCGGCGACCCGGTCACCGCCGGCAGGAACGGCGAGCTGGCGGTGCCCGCGACCCATGACGAGATCGCCGCTCTGGCCAGAACGATGAACGACCTGCTCCGCCGGCTGAACGCGGCCCGTGCCCGGGACCGTGCCTTCGTCGCCGACGCCGGCCACGAGCTGCGGACGCCCCTGACCGTGCTCAAGGCCGAGCTGGAGCTCGCCGCCCGTCCCGGTCGCACGCGCGAGGAGCTGATCGAGGCGATCGTCAACGTCTCGGACGAGACCGACCGGCTCATCCGGCTGGCCGAGTCGTTGCTCACGCTCGCCCGGATGGACGGTGGTCTCGTCGGACAGGGGCGGGTCGCGCTCGACGAGGTACTCACCCGCTCCGCCCGGGCAGCGACGGGCTTTCTCCAGGCGCGCGGGCTACGACTCCGGCTTGGCGTCGCCGACGCGCAGCGGCCGCTGGAGGTCCTCGGCGACGGGGACATGCTCCGGCGGGCGGTCGACAACCTGCTTGCCAACGCCGCGCGTCACGCACCCGCGGGCAGCGTCGTCGAGCTGCGGGGATGCCGCACACCGCGGCGGGTCGTCGGGCCGTGGGTGGGTGTGGACGGGCCGGGCGAGGTCGTCATCGTGCAGATCCGCGACCGCGGCCCCGGGTTCCCTCCCGAGTTCCTGCCGTACGTGTTCGAACGGTTCCGTCGCGCGGACACCGCCCGCACCCGGGACCACGGCGGTGCCGGGCTGGGTCTCGCGATCGTCGCCGCGATCATCAGTGCACACGGCGGCACCGTCGAGGCGGCCAACTGTCCGGACGGYGGCGCGGTCGTCACCGTCACCCTGCCTGCGACCGCCTGGCCTCCCGGTCCGCCGTCGGCGAGCCTGGCCTCCCGGTCCGCCGCCGGCGAGGGTGCACCGGGTCGTCCGGGTGAGCCCCGCCGTCCCGACGGGCCCGCGCGTCAGCCGTCGGCGAGGGATCTCCGGTCCCGGCGCAGGGGATGATCGGGCGGGATCTCCACGACCACGATCGGGACGCCGTCCGGATCCTCGATCCACATCTCGTCGAGTCCCCACGGCTCACGCCGCGGCTCCCGGGTGATGACGACACCCRCCGCGTTCAACCGGGCGTGTTCGGCTGCCAGGTCACGCACCTGCAGCCAGAGCCGCGCCGTCCTCACTGGTTCCCGGCCCGTGCCCGCCGGTTCCCCGTCCGCGCCCACCGGCCGTGCCGGCCGCGGCGAGCGCCCGGACACCTCCAACAGGCCCTGGCCGAGGAAGAACACCAGCCCGGGTTCCTCCGGCGGCCCGAACTCGCGGTAGACCGCCAGCCCGAGGGTCTCGCGGTAGAAGTGATGACTGCGCTGCGGATCCGTGGGCCGGAGCAGGATGCGGCTACTGAGAACCTCCATCCGGCGAGTCTGCCCCGCCTGCGGACCGCCGTCGTCACCCGCGAGGTGCTGCGGGAGGCCGAGAGCGACCCGCGGCGGCGCCCCTTCGTCCACGTCGCGTAGCGTCCCGTTGTTCCCGTTGTTCCCGTTGTTCCCGTTGTTCCCGGGCCCGGYGGCCGGTGCCGTCCGTCCCGGCGGGGCGGATCAGCCCTTGCTAGATTGATCGAATGTGCGAGCCCGCCGGCCGGCGTGAGCGCAAGAAGCGGCGCACCCACGACGCGCTGTCCGCGGCGGCCATCGCGCTGTTCCTCGACCGCGGCTTCGGTGCGGTGTCGGTGGCGGAGGTCGCAGCGGCGGCCGGGGTGTCGAAGCCGACGCTGTTCACCTACTTCACGAGCAAGGAGGACCTGGTCCTGCACCGGATCCTCGACCATCGTGGGGAGTTCGCCCGGGTGGTGGCGCAGCGCCCGGCGGGCAGTTCGCCGCTGGCCGCCATCGAGGAACATCTCGCCGCCGGGCTCGAGCGCCGGGAGCCGGTCACCGGTCTGAACGACGACCGCGAGGTGCTCGCCTACCACGGCATGGTCTTCTCCACCCCGAGTCTGCTCGGCAGGCTGGCCCAGCACACCGGGCAGGATGAGGATGCCCTCGCCGCCGCGCTGGCCGCGGCGGTGCCGGCGGCCGGCGAGCTCGCGGCCCGGCTGGCTGCCGCGCAGATCATCGCCGTCCRGCGGGTGCTGGCCCGGGAGAACTGGGCCCGGCTGGGGGAGGGACGGTCCGCCGCGCAGGTGTTCCCGGACGCGCTTGCCGCCGCGCATCAGGCGTTCCGCGCCCTGCGGCGTGCCCTCCCCGACTACGCCTGAGTGCCTGCCATGTCCTGACTGTTCCTTCATGATCGCGGGTTGCGGCGGGGAGTGCCGCCTTCGTCCGGATAGTATTCCTTACCGAGTTAAGAAAGGGGTGCTCGGTGATGATTGACGGCATGAACGCCGAACCGGATGCGGATCCGGTCGACCTGGCCGTCGATGTGGCTGTCGATGTGGCCGGACCGGACGCGGAGCTGGCCGCGGAACGCGAGCACCTCCGGCGCAGCCGGCGGGCGCTGGCGGGGATGCGGGCCGAGGTCGAGGGAACGGAGATTGCCGCGGGCGACGCGGTCGTGGACAAGGTGACGAACGCCTACCTGAAGCTGGCGAAGCAACGGCGGCTCGCCAGCTTCACCGAGCAGGAGCATTCGACGCCGCTGTTCTTCGGCCGGGTCGACTACGGGCCCGACGCGCCCCGGGGCCCCGGCCAGCGCTTCTACCTCGGGCGGCGGCACGTGCGCGAGGCTGCCGGGGACGATCCGCTGGTCGTCGACTGGCGCACCGAGGTCGCCCGGCCGTTCTACCGGGCGCATCCGGGCGACCCGATGGGGCTCACGGTCCGACGCAGGTTCGGCTACGACGGGGCGGAGCTCACCGCGTTCGAGGACGAACCGCTCATCCCCCGCCGCTCGGGGGCGGGGACGGCGGCGGGAGAGCCGGCGGCGGCGGGAGAGCCGGCGGGGGAGGCGACCGGGCCGGCCGGCGACCTGCTGGACCGGGAGATCGAACGGCCCCGCACCGGGCCGATGCGCGACATCATTGCGACGATCCAACCCGAGCAGGACGAGATCGTCCGGGCGGATCTCGCCGTGAGCGTGTGCGTCCAGGGCGCCCCGGGGACGGGAAAGACCGCCGTGGGGCTCCACCGGGCCGCCTATCTGCTCTACGCCCACCGTGAGCAGCTGCGGCGCTGCGGGGTACTCGTCGTCGGCCCCAACCGCGCCTTCCTCGGCTACATCGCCGCGGTGCTGCCCTCCCTCGGGGAGTTCACGGTGCGGCACAGCACCCTCGACGACGTGGTGGGCGCGGTCGCCGTGCGCGGCACGGACCCCGACGACGTGGCCGCGCTCAAGGGCGACGCCCGGATGGCGACGGTGATCCGTCGGGCGTTGCACGGGGCGATCCGCCCGCCCACCACGGCCGGTCTCCGTGGACACCCGGGTCGGCCGGTGGACGGTCGGCGCCGACGAGTTCGTGGACCTGGCCGCCGACCTGATCGCGCAGCTGGGCGCGGGCGCGTTGCGCTACGGTACCGCCCGGGCACGCCTGGCCGGCCGGATCGCCGAGTCTGTCCGTCGCCGGGCCGAGGCGAGCGGACACTTTTTCACCGACGGGGCGCTGCGCACCCTCGCCCGCGGCCGGGCCGTCCGCGAGGCCGTCGAGGCGGTCTGGCCGCGGGCCGACGCGCCGGGCCTGGTGCACCGCCTGCTCACCGACCCGGCGTTCCTGGCGTCGGCGGCCGACGGGGTGCTCACCGACGACGAACAGCGCCTGCTGCTGACCGGCGCACCGCGGGGCGGGGTCCGGACGGCGCGCTGGTCGCTCGCCGACGCGTTCTGCGTCGATGAGGCCCGGGACCTCATCGAGAGCGGACCGGGCTTCGGGCACGTGATCATCGACGAGGCGCAGGACCTCTCCGCGATGCAGTGCCGCGCGCTCGGCCGCCGCTGCGCGGACGGCTCCGCCACCGTCCTCGGGGACATCGCCCAGGGCACCACCAGCTGGGCCGCGACCTCGTGGCCGACGTTGCTGGCCCATCTCGGCAAACCCACGGCGCACCTGGAGGTGCTGACCCGCGGTTACCGGGTGCCCGCGGAGATCCTCGACTTCGCGAACCGGCTCCTGCGCCACATCGCCCCGGATCTGCGTCCGGCGACCTCGGCGCGGACCACGCGCGGCGCGCTGACGACGGCCCCAACCACCCCGCAGGGGCTCACCGCCGCGGTGGTCGACCACACCCGCCGGACCCTGCCGCACCCCGGCTCGCTGGCGATCATCGTCGCCGACCGGGAGGTGGCGGCACTCGCGGCGGCGCTGGACGCCGCGCGGCTGCCGATGCCGATCGTCCCGCTCGACGGGGACACCCCACCCGGGCGGGCCTGCCTCGTGCCCGCCTCGCTCGCCAAGGGACTGGAGTTCGACCATGTCATCGTGGTGGAACCCGCCGCGATCGTGGCGGGTGAGGCGTGGCTGTTGCAGGGGTTGCGCCGGCTCTATGTCGTCCTCACCCGCGCCGTGAGCGCCCTCACCGTCGTGCACGCCGACGCGCTGCCCGCACAGCTGCGGTGAGCGACCTCGCGGGCCCGATCCGGGTGGTTGCCGTGTCGCCACCGGACGAGTGGGAGAAACTGTCGATGTGGCAGATGAACGGAACGTTCTCGGTGGGGAACTGGAGCCCTGCGGCACCGATCCGGTGACCGGCTTCTACCGCGACGGGTGCTGCAGCACCGGTCCGGAGGATCTCGGTAGCCATACCGTGTGCGCGGTGGTCAMCACCGAGTTCCTACGGCACCAGCGGCAGGTCGGCAACGACCTGTCGACGCCCCGACCCGAGTACTCCTTCCCCGGCCTGCGCCCGGGTGACCGCTGGTGCGTGGTCGCGGTACGGTGGCTGCAGGCCTATGAGGCGGGGGCCGCCGCGCCTGTCGTGCTGGCCTCGACGCACGAACGCGCCCTGGAGGTCATCCCGCTGGAGGCGCTGCGCGCCCACGCCGTTGACGTGCCCGCCGACCCACGATCACTCGGCTGACCTCGGCCGGCCCCGCCGGTCGCCGGCCCTGTCAGTCGATGATCTCGTCAGTCGATGATCTCGGGTTCGAGGCCCACGGTGAGCCAGTCGACGTAGGACAGGCCGGTGATCTCTTCGAGGCGGGCGATGTCGTCGACGAAGTACGGCAGCACGGCGCGGTGCTGCTCGGCGGTGAGCTTCGGGCGTCCGCCCTTCTGCCGCTGCAACGCGGTGAGCAGCGGACCGCGGAAGGTCCTRCGCGCGGGAACCGGGAAGTGGTGCCCGATCCGCCCGCCGGTGCGTAGCGCCGCGCGCAGCACGCTGTTCACGGGGGTGTCCGCGACGAACGGCGTGACGTTCTCGGCGGGCACCAGGTCCACCAGACCCGTCTCGACGCCGAGGAACTCGCAGACCCGGTCCAGCGTGGCGGCGGGGGAGTCGCGCAGGTCCCGGTAGCGCAGCAGCAGGACCTGGTCGCGGGAGAACAGGGTGAACAGATGGCTGAGCTGCTCCCCGTACAGGCCGAGGGAGACGTAGTGCCAGAACTGGGCCCAGCCGGCGTCCCGGCGCTCACGCTCCAGAGCACAGGCCCGGACGAAGTCACGTTCCGACTCCAGCCCCGCCGCCCACAGATGGGTCCAGTTCGAATGTGCGCGGTCGACCGGGTTGCGCAGCATGACGATGATCCGCGCCTTCGGCAGGAGCCGCCTGATCCGGTTCTGGGCGTCCAGGTCGTAGAGGTAGAACGGAGTGACCTCGCCCTTGAGCGTCCCCGCCGGAGCGGCATCGAACAGCGCTTCGTAGTCGGCCCGCCGCCACACGTGCTCCTGGTACGTCTGGGCGTCACCGGGGCCGCCCCGGGCCGGCGGCGGCCCCTGCGACAGGAAGAACTTCGGCTCCTTCACCGACGGGAGGAACAGCGCCGGGTGTCGGACGAGTGCCGCGTGCAGCGCCGTCGTTCCGGCTTTCGGCACGCCGATCACGAGGAAGTCGGGAAGGGCCATATGACGGGCGCTCCTGGACGACTGGGGTCGGTAAGCGACTGGGGTCGGTGGGCGGCCCCGGGGTACGTACCTCGCATACTCCAGTAATCCGACCGGGGACCTCAAGATAGTAGCGGTCAGGGCAGGACGGCGTGAACGGAACGTTCGTCATCCTTACCCGGCCGGTAGGGTTGCCGCGTGGTAGTGAGCAAACAGCACTTGGCGGCGACGGCCGTACCGCTCCCCGGGCTGAGGCCCGCCGTGACCGTGGTCGCGCCGCCCGGTGACGGCCCGGGGTACTGGGCCGGCGCGCCGTGCGCCATCGCGGTGGGCGGCGTATTTTACCTGKCCTATCGGCTGCGCCGTCCCGTTGGGATCGGCCGGGGCTTCGGCGTCGTCATCGCCCGCTCCACCKACGGGGAGAACTTCACCGAGATCGCCGTCGTGCCCCGGGACCCGTTCGGAGCCGAGAGCCTGGAGCGGCCCGCTCTGGTGGTGACCCCGCAGGGATCATGGCGGCTCTATGTGAGCTGCGCGGCTGCGGGCAGCCCRCACTGGTGGGTGGACCTGCTGGAGGCCGACGACCCCGCGGCGTTCGACCCGGCCCGCCGCCGTACCGTCCTGCCCGGCGATCCGGCCAGCCTCGCCGTCAAGGACCCGGTCGTGGTCCATTACGACGGGCAGTGGCATCTGTGGGCCTCCTGCCATCTGCTCGACGACCCGCTGGCGACGGACCGGATGGACAGCCGCCACGCCACGAGCCCGGACGGCGTGACCTGGACCTGGACTGGAACGGCGCTGGCGCCCCGCCCCGGCTGCTGGGACGCCCGCGGCGTGCGGATCAGTTCCGTGCTCACGGGCGGCTCCCAGCCGGTCGCCCTGTACGACGGTCGGGCCACCGCGGCGGAGAACTGGGCGGAACGCACCGGTCTCGCCGTCGGGGTGACCGTCGACCGGTTCCACGCGGTCGGCACCGAGCCGGTCGCGGTCTGTCCGGACGGGGACGGCGCCCTGCGCTACGTCAGCGTGGTCGAGCTCCCGGACGGCGGCCGGCGGCTGTACTACGAGGCCTCCCGGTCGGACGGCAGCCACGAGCTGCGCACGGAGCTGCATCCGGCCCCCTGAGCCGCCCCCGGTGCCCTGAACGCCGCCGTTTTGCCTGGTTGGCGGCATCCTGGCGGGGATGCTGCCGGTTTTAGGGAGGGGTCGCGTTTGAGGGGCCGGGTTCAGGGAGAGGTGTGGCGGCGCTCGCGACGAGGGCGTGCCCTGCCCGCGGATTTTGGGTCAGGCGATGGCCGCTCGGATGGGTTCGCGGTCGGTCAGGCCCACGCCGCCGCGCGGAGCGTCGGTCTCCCCCTTCATCTGACGGAAGATCGAGTCGTTGTCCCAGTACGCGCGCTCGGCAATGATTTTGCCCGGTTCCTGGCCGCTGAAGATGTAGAGCACAACGCCTTCGAAACGAACCGGACGACCCCGAGGGGCAATGCCGGCGAACTCGCCCTGATGTGTCCCTACCAGGGTCACCTCTCGCCAGGAGTAACCGGGGAGGTCGTATTCTCCGGTAACAGTGATGATGAAGTCCGGTAGGGCAAGGGCGAGCATTTCGTAGAAGTCCTGCACAYCGCGGATGCCTTCGTAGCGGGCGTTCATCGGGACGACGTCGTAGAAGGCACGCTCGTCGCGCAGGAAGGTGTCGTAGACCTTCTCCCAATCCTTGGCGTTCTCCTGGCGGATGTGCTCCTCGATGGTCGCGCGCTGCCAGGAGATACGTTCCTCGGTAGCAATAGTGGTCATGGTCTCGGTTTCCTGGTCCTTCTCGTAGAAGGAGAATTCGTTGCGGATYCATCGTACGACAGGTCTGGACGCGGAACAGTTCGGCTCTTCGAATTACGGTGGATGTCGTAATTAGGCGGACACGCGTGGCGGGGCGGCTTGGGTTGCGGGATGCAGCCAGCAGGGCCGGGTGGATCGGGACACGGCGTTGCGGCGTCCGCCATGCTGGAGCGGAACGTGCCGCCCGCACCGGTGATGATCGCGACTGTCAGGTCCCTGTGCGGCCCTTGCCGGCTTCTATCGTGACGGGTGACGCCAGGGCTCGGGGGCGCGCGTGCCCGCGGGTTCGCCCGGTCGGCGGGGGAGGTGGGGGTGGTGCGCGAGATCGCCGGCACCCTGCGCCGGTGGCGGGCGGCGGGCACCGCGTTCGCGGTGGCCACGGTCGTCGATGTCCGGGGCAGCGCGCCGCGCCAGCCGGGCGCGGCGATGGCTGTGGCTGCCGATGGCGAGGTCGTCGGCAGTGTGTCCGGCGGCTGCGTGGAGGGCGCCGTGTACGAGGCGGCCGCCGAGGTGGTCCGCACGGGGACGCCGGCCTTCGAGACCTATGGGATCCGCGATGACGACGTGGCCGCCGTCGGACTTACCTGCGGCGGCGTCATCGATCTGGTTGTTACGCCGCACCTGCCGCACCTGCCGCACCTGCCGGACGTGTCAGATCTGTCGCCCCCGCCGGGTCAGTCGGACCCGGGGCCATTGCCGCTCGACGCGGTCCTTGCGGCGATCGCCGCCGACGAGCCGGTGGCGCTGCTGACCGTGGTCGGTGGCGAGCGGCTGGGCAGCCAGGTCGCGGTGTGGCCGGAGCGGACCGCCGGTTCGTTCGGTTCGTCCGGGTGCGAGGTGACCGGGTGCGAGGTGACCGCGGTCGACGACGCCCGTGGCATGCTCGCGGCCGGGCTCAGCGGCCTGCGTCACTACGGTCTCCACGGGCAGGGGGGTCTCCACGGGCAGGGGCGACTCGACGCGGTACCGGTGTTCGTCTGTTCGTTCGCGCCGCCGCCGCGGATGCTGGTCTTCGGGGCGATCGACTACGCCGCCGCGGTGGTCCGCATCGGGCGTTTCCTCGGTTACCGGGTGACGGTGTGCGACGCGCGGCCGGTCTTCGCCACTCCTCGCCGTTTCCCCGACGCCCACGAGGTGGTATGCGAGCGACCGGCGGCGTTCCTCGCCCGCACCGAGGTCGACGCGCGCACGGTGATCTGCGTCCTCACCCACGACCCCAGATTCGACCTCCCGGTGCTGCGCGCGGCGCTGCGCTCCCCGGCCGGATACGTCGGSGCGATGGGGTCGCGGCGCACCCACGCCGACCGGCTGCGCCGGCTGCGCGAGGACGGGGTGAGCGAGTCCGACCTGGCCCGGCTGCGCTCACCCATCGGACTGGATCTGGGTGCGCGCACGCCCGAGGAGACGGCCGTCTCCATCGCCGCGGAAATCATCCAGAACCGGTGGGGCGGGAGTGGCCGCCCGTTGCGAGCCACCCGCGGCCGCATCCACGCCGAATCCGGTGATCCCGGCGGTGCCGGCGGTGCCGGCGGTGCCGCGGACGGACGCCCGAGGACAGCAAGATAATCAACGGTGTTGACGAGCATCCACACCCAAGATCATAAAAGAACAAAGCAACGCTCCCAGCCCCGGTCGGTGGTGCCTGAGTCGCGGCCAGAGTCAAACTCGGGGGTGAGACGCCAGGGTCGAAGGGGCCGTGGCGGGAGCCGGCCGGAGGAGTGGCGTACGTGCGTATCGCGATGTCGCTGGGGTACAGCGGAGGTTTCGAGGAGACCGTCTCGGGGCTCGCCGACTACGAGAAGGCCGGGCTCCAGGTCGTCCAGGTCGCCGAGGCCTACAGCTTCGACGCGGTCAGCCAGCTGGGGTTCCTCGCCGCCCGGACCTCACGCGTCGAGATCGCCTCGGGGATCATGCAGCTCTACACGCGCACCCCGAGCCTCATCGCGATGACCGCCGCGGGCCTCGACTTCGTCTCGCGCGGGCGGTTCACCCTCGGGATCGGCGCGTCGGGGCCGCAGGTCATCGAGGGTTTCCACGGCGTCCCCTRCGATGCCCCGCTGGGCCGGACCCGCGAGACCATCGAGATCTGCCGGAAGGTCTGGCGCCGGGAGGTCCTCGAGTACCACGGCCATCACTACGACATCCCGCTCACCGCGGGGCGGGGGACCGGCCTCGGCAAGCCCTTGAAGATCATTAATCGACCGGTGCGGGACCGGATCCCGATCGTGCTGGCCGCGCTCGGTCCGAAGAACGTCGAGCTCGCCGCCGAGCTCGCCGAGGGTTGGATGCCCGCCTTCTACCTGCCGGACAGCGCGGACGAGGTGTGGGGCGAGGCGGTGCGGGCCGGTACGGCCAAGCGGGACCCGGCGCTCGGCACCCTGGACGTCTGGGCCGGGGCGTCCCTGGCCGTCGGCGACGACGTCACCGCGCTGCGCGACACCGACCGGCCGCAGCTCGCGCTGTACATGGGGGGCATGGGCGCGCGGGGCCGCAACTTCTACAACGACCTGGCTCACCGCTACGGCTACGCCGCGGAGGCGAAGCTTGTCCAGGACCTCTACCTCGCGGGTCGTAAGGAGGAAGCCGCCGCCGCGGTGCCGGCCGGCCTGCTGGAGAGGCTCTCCCTGATCGGGCCGCGCGGCTGGGTGGCCGAACGGCTCGCCGTGTTCGCGGAGTCCGGGGTCACGACGCTCGCCGTCAATCCGGTGGCGCCGACGCACCTGGAGCGGGTGCGTCTCATCGAGCAGATCCGCGAGCTCGCCGACGGCCTGTGAGGTGCCGACGGCCCGCGGCGACCCGTGCGGGGCGGCGAGCCGCGACGGCCCCGGCGGAACCGCCCTGCYCCTGATGCTGCCCTGCCCCTTGTGCCCTCCTCGACTTGTGCCCTCCTCGACTTGTGCCGTCCTCGACTTGTGCCGTCCTCGGCACATCGTGTGATCAGCTCATGCCGGACGTGGTGAGGTCGTAGACCGTCTGCCCGCCGACCGTGGTGGCGGTGAAATGCGCCGCCACCCAGGCGGCGATCTCGTTGCCAGAGGTGGAGTTCCGCCCCCCGCCCATCCCGGTCCCGCCGGCAACGAAGTAGTGGATCTTGCCTTCGCTGACCCACTGCTCGAACTGCGCCAGCGTCGGTGCCGGGTCGCTGCCGTCCCATCCGCCGATCGCGATGACCGCCTTACCGCTGCTGAGCTCCAGCTCGGCGGCGGTGGTCGCACCGCCGGTGGTGGCGGCAGCCCAGGTCGTGGTGCTCGTCCTGAGCAGCGCGACCAGAGCCGTGCTCCCCGTGCCCCTTGCCACCGGCGAGTCGCTGGAGGAAGCGGAGGAACCGCTGGACGAGCCGCTGGACGAGCTCGGTGGGGTTCCACCCGGAGCGCCGGAGGGCAGGCCGCCGCCCGCCGCGGCCCCGCCCGGCCCACCCCCGGCGCCGCCGGCCGTGGCGGCCACCGCGGGACCGGAGATCGGGATGGAGCCGCTGTGCGGGTTCGCCGCGGTGGCAAGCGCATAGGCCGAGGTGCCTGCCGAGGCGCTGATCACGGTCGCTGCCGCGAGCACGGCGGTGATCCTGGTGAGCCGGGCGGCACCGGCCACCAGCGCGACGGCCACCAGCACGCTCGCCGGGAGGATGATCCAGCRCAGCACGGGCAGCCAGGAGGCCACCCGGTCCAGCAGGACGAAGCCCCACAGCCCGGTCACCGCGATCATCGCGGCCAGGGTGGCGCGGTGCGAGATCCGCGCCCGTCCACGCCAGCACACGGTTCCACCGGACGCGACGAGCGCGGCGACGGCGGGGGCGAGGGCGACCGTGTAGTAGGGGTGGGTGATGYCGCTCATGAAGCTGAACACCAACCCGCTGACCAGCAGCCAACCGCCCCAGARCACGAGCGCAGCCCGGGYCGGGTCGGTGCGCGGCGTCCRCCGGGTGAACCACAGGCCGGCCACGAGAACGATCAGCGCGGCGGGCAGCAGCCAGGAGATCTCCGCCCCCATGCTCGCCCCGAACAGCCGGGTGATGCCGGTGGCGCCACCGAAACCGGTAGTCATACCCCCACCCCCGCCACCGCTGGCGCCACCACCGGCGGAGCCACCGAAGATGCGGCCGAGGCCGTTGTAGCCGATCGCGAGCTCCAGCAGGCTGTTGTTGGTGGAGCCGCCGATGTAGGGGCGTGACGAGGCCGGCCACAGCTCGACCAGGGCGAGGTACCAGCCGGCCGAGACGACGATCGCGGCCACGGCGCCGGCGAGGTGCGCGAGCCGTCGGCGCAGACCGGTCGGCGCGGCCGTCAGGTACACCAGGCTGAGGGCCGGGACGACCAGGAACGCCTGCGCCATCTTGGTGAGGAAGCCGAAGCCCACGCAGGTGCCGGCCAGCAGCAGCCACCGCAGGCTCGCCCGTTCGGTGGCCCGGACCGTGCAGTAGGCGGCGGCGACGAGCAGCAGCACCAGCAGCGCGTCCGGGTTGTTGAACCGGAACATCAGCACCGCGACCGGGGTCAGCGCGAAGGCGGCGCCGGCGAGCAGGCCGGCGGCGGCACCGGAGGTCCGGCGCACCGTGGCATACAGCAGCCCCACCGCGGCGACGCCCTCCAGCGCCTGCGGTGCCAGCACGGTCCAGCTCGAGAACCCGAAGGCCCGGGCGAACAGACCGGAGACCCACAGCGAGGCCGGCGGTTTATCGACCGTGATGGCGTTGCCGGAGTCCAGCGAGCCGAACAGCAGCGCCTTCCAGCTGTGCGTGGCCGCCTGGGTGGCGGCGGCGTAGAAGCCGTTGCCGTAGCCGGACGCGCTGAGGTCCCACAGGTAGAGGACCGCAGTCGCCGCCAGCAGGGCCAGCAGCGACGGCCGGATCCACGCGGGGTCGCCGGCCGGGCCGCGTACCAGGCGGCCGATCCGGCCGCGGGACCGGGAAGGCGGGGGCGGACCGGATGGGTGGCCCGCGGGATGCCGCACGGGCACGTCCGCGTCGGGTGCGTTCACGAGGGGGGAAACGATGGTCATCTCGAAGGCCGTCTCGGGACCGGGAAGTACGTCATGGGTAGACGATCGGTCCGGCGGCTTCGCGGATCCTGTGCCCTTACTGTGTGAATCCTGTGCGCTACGCGGATCCTGTGCCTTTACTGTGCGGGCCCCGTGCCCTGTGTTGTGCCTGTCCGGGTGCGGCATGCGCCGAGATGACTCTTACGTCACGGTAGAGTTGTCGGCGTGAGCGGATCGCGGTGGGCGTATCCTGACGGCCCCGCCGTCACCGACGGTCTGACCATCGGTGCCACGCGTGAGCATATCGCGGYGGCTCCAGCGGCGGATCTACCGGCGGCCGATCCGTACCCGTCCCGGTCCCGCGGCCGGATCAACGCGCTGTGGACGATCGTCGACCAGGTCGTGTCCAGTGGCACCAACGCGGCGATCAACTTCATCATCGCCCGCCGGGTCGACCCGACCGAGTTCGGTGCGTTCGCGATTGCCTACACGATCTTCGCGATCGTCGTCGGCCTGTCGCGCGCCGCTGCCACGGCGCCCCTGGGGATCAGCTATGCTRCCGCCGCCCCAGCCGCGTTCCGCACCGCCGCTCGCGCCGCGTCCGGCCTGGCCCTGGTACTCGGTGCCGTCGTGGGCGCCGGCCTGATGGCGGTCGGTGGCGTCCTCAAGGGCGTGGTCGGGACGAACCTGATCGCGATGGGTGTGGTCATGCCGGCCCTGCTGGTGCAGGATGCCTGGCGCTACACGTCGTTCGCCCAGGGACGTCCCCTCCGCGCCGTCGTCAACGATCTCGTCTGGGCTGCCGGGATGGGCGTGGGCATCGTCCTGCTGGCCATCGGCGGGCCGGATGYGGCCGGCGGCGCGCCGGTGATGGTCCTCGTCTGGGGTGCCGCCGCGGCGCTGGCCGTGCTGGTCGGCATCGGGCAGCATCGGGTCTGGCCCGCCCCGCGGCGGGCGCTCGCCTGGTTCACTGGTCACCGCGAGACGACCGGCTTCATGACCGCCGAGTTCGTGACGGTCCAGGGGGCGCAGCAGACGTCGACTCTGATCATCGCCGCGGTCGGCTCGCCGGCGCTCGTCGGTGCTCTGCGCGGTCTGCAGACCCTGCTCGCCCCCACGACGAACCTGGCCGTCGCGTTGATGAGCTTCGCGATCCCCGAGTTCGCCCGCCGCAGGGGTGCCCCGGCCCGTCGGATCATCCGCGCCGCCTACGTCGTGTCCGCGCTGGTGGTCGCCTCCAGCGTGCTGTGGACCCTCATCTTCCTGATCCTCCCCGACGATTTCGGGACGGCCCTGCTGGGCGATACCTGGAGCCAGACCCATGAACTCCTTCTCCTCGCGATGATCGCGCAGGCCGGGCCGGCGCTGGCGGTGGGACCGGCCGCCGTGCTCTACGCCTTCGGCCGGACCAGACTCACCTTCTGGATCAATCTTTTCTTCACGCCCTTCCTGCTCGCCGGCCCGGTCACGGGCCTTCTCCTCGGCGGAGCCAAAGGGGTGATCATCGGTAACATCATTGTGTTCTGGGCGACGATCCCGCCCTGGATTTACCAGCTCCACAAGCAGGCCCATGCCGTCGACCGTGGGTKACCTCCCCGCCCGCGCGGATTCCCGAGCCCGGGCGTGGTACCCGGCGGCGGACGAAGGTGGGGGCCCGGCCGGGGTCATTTCCCTGATCTTGGATCTGGCAGGCATGATGAGCGGGATCTGAACGGCCGGACCGCACCGGGCCGGGCGTGTGAGGCCCTGACCTTCCCCGGGAAGGTACATCGCGGGATCGAGGGGGAGTGGCGACCTATCTGCTCGGCCTTGGTTCCGCGGTGTGTTTCGCGGTGGCCGCGGTGATCCAGCAGCGGGTTGCCTTCCGGGCGCCGCCCGATGACGTCCTGCGGCTGCGGCTGCTGCTGTGGTTGGTGCGGCGACCGTGGTGGGATGTCGGGGTCGCCGTCGCGGTGATCGGCAGTGTGCTGGCCGCGGCGGCGCTGAGCCGGGGCGCGGTGGCCCTCGTCKAATCCCTGCAGATCTGCCAGCTACTGTTCGCCCTGCCGCTCGCCGCCCTGCTGGCGCAGCGGGCGGTGCCGCGCCGCGACTGGGCGGCGGCCGCGGCGACGGCCAGTGGCCTCGTGCTCTTCCTGATCGCCGGAGATCCGCATCCGGGCGATCCGGGGGCCGTCTCGACGTTCGGCTGGGTCCTCGCCGGCGCGGTGGTCGGCGGGCTGGTGTGCGGTGCGGTGTGGGGGACGCGGCGGCTCGCCGCCGCCCGGCGGGCCCCGATGCTGGCCACGGCCGTGGGCCTGCTGTCCGCGACGCAGGCCGCCCTGACCAGCAGCATCGGTCACCTGCTGACCACCCGCGGGATCGATGCGGTCCTGGTGTCCTGGCAGCCCTGGTCGGTCGTGGCCACGGCGATCGTCGGTGCGTTGCTGCTGCAGAGCGCCTACGAGATGGCCCCGCTGCCGGCGTCGCTGCCCGCCGCGGTGAGCAGCGAGCCGCTGGCCGGGGTGGTGATCGGGGTGGCCCTGCTGGGCGGCGACCTGCGGCTGGCGCCCCTCGCGTTGGTCGGTGAGGTGCTCGGCCTGGCCGTGATGGTCACGGGTGTCCGTACGCTGGCGACGTCTCCGCTGATCACCGGGCAGATGTCGCGGCTGGTGGCGAGGCAGGCCCAGGGGCGGCTGTCCCGGCTGGAGGAACAGGTGCACCATGACCTGGAACGGCTGCGCGCCGACCTGCGCCGCAGCCGGCGGGCCGGCGTCCCGGGGCCGGCGTTGCGACGCGCGCGTCGCCGGCTGCGCCGGGACCTCGACCGCATCGGCGCGGAGCTGGCGAGCCTCGTGGACGAACGGCACCGGTTCGACGATCGGATGCGGCCGGTCGCCGGGCAGGTGGGCTCGAACGGGTCCCGATCGGGGGAGCGGGGCCTGCTGGGGGACGACGCCGTGCCGGAAAGGGAACTGCTCGCCGCGCGACGTGCTCTCGACACCCGGGCGGACGAGCTTCGCCGGCGGGCGGATCGACTGCGCGGTGAGGCCGGTGCCGTCCTGGCTCAGAGGAATCATGCGCGATAGTCAGTCGACCGGGACCTGCCCGCGGGCGTGGCCGGGAGCCGAGTATCACCAGCCTCGGCGAGTGAGTGCCAGCGGCGCGCGAGGGCGCGGCCGACCACGAAGATCAGCAGCTCGGTGAGCAGGTGCCAGATGAAGTGCGTGCCGATCGGGAAGGACCCGCAGGCCTCCTCGTCGATCGTGCGGGCGAGCAGGCCTGCCGCGAACACCCCGGCGGCCGTCGCGAAGTCCCGCCAGTACCTGGACCGGTCCTCATGGTGTGACCCGTACAGTGCCACGGTCAGCCCGATCATGAGCAGCAACACCGGCACGTACGGTGCGGAACGGTTGGGGATCTGGCTGCCGAGGAGGGCGATGAACGCGGCGGTCACACAGGCGAACCCGGCCACGCCGGCCAGGCACCACGTCCAAGGCAGCCGGTAGAACCAACGCAGGAAACTTCCGACATAGATGAACACGAACAGGCCGATGGGCGCGATGTCCAGAACCTGGGCCCACCTGGTCGCCAGCGTGTGGAACGCGAAGCTGCCGACCCCGATCAGCACCGCGAGCGGCGGCATGAACGCGACGCTGGCCGGCACGCCGCTATGGCGCCGCAGGAGGCGCCATAGCGCGAACGCCGCGGTGAGATACGCGAGGTTGCTCACCGCGTCGAACTGCCGGACCGCGTTGTACGCCCCGGCCCCGGCGCCTGCCTGGTGCGGCGGCAGGTTGTGGGCGGCGCGGCCGCGGCGAGCGTTGGCCAGATGGCGGCGTTGGCTGTCCCGACCAGCCCGGCGCCCACCAGAAACACGGCGACCGGCGAAGTCAAGCCCTGCTGGCCTACCAAGGGCTGACCTGCGACGCTGTGTCGCTGGGCGGCATGCCAGCGATCAATGGCCCTATCCGCCCAGTCCATTGTGACTACAYGCCCTGGCGTGCAAGGCTGCACAGCGATCTTGTGCGACAACCAGGGTTGTCGTTGCAGTGGCGACAACTATGGTTGTCGCATGGCGGACGATGCGCTCATGGCCACGCTCGGCGAGTTGGCGGACGCGAGCGAACGCGCACGGTCGATCGAAGCGGAGATTCGGACACTCGCGGCGCGGGCGGCGGCCGAGGGCGCGAGCTACGGGGACATCGGCCGCGCTCTGGGGATCACGCGGCAAGGRGCGCGCAAGCGGTTCCCGCGCCTGGTCGCCACCCCACCTGTAGCGACAACCTCCGTTGTCGCTACAGCGGCGCCGGCTGGAAGCCGACCCCCGGAGGATCTCATCGGCGGACCGCCAGCCTCGACGCCAGAGGCGACAACCGTCGTTGTCGCGCCCGGGGCGGCGGCAGACTCCGTGGCTCCGGCGAAACGACCGACCGGCAAGCCAGAACGGACACCGGCCCCGTCCGCGCCTCGCACAGGTTCGACAACCACAGTTGTCGAGCGTGCGGGCGCATCCACGGCGGACCGAACCGGYGGCCCGGAGGATGCCGCCGGGCGGCCCGCCACCTCCCGGCGGCAGAAGGCGGYGGACCAGCCGCGTGCGCGGGCAGGCTCGCTGCCGTCCGCGATGGATGCTGCGGTGGCCGCTGTCGCGGCCATGACCGAGGACACCGGATACACCCTGGTACGGATCGAGACCGGCTACCGCGTCCTCGTCGATGGCGTGGAGTCCGGCACCCTGCGCCCCGACTACACGGGCACCACGAGGAACCGGCCGCGCGGATGGCTCCCGAAGGCTCCCGGTCTCGTCTCCGTCTTCCCGCCAGGACGCAGCTACCGGACTCGCGACGAAGCCGTCACGCACCTCCTTGCCGACCTGCGCCACCAGGGGGAGCAGCGGCGAGGCAGGCAGAGGAAGCCGCGGCTATGACCGAAGGTGGGAGTGGTCGGGCAGATGCCGACCGCTCCCACCTCGGGAAGGCGGACGACGGACCGCCTTTGCGGCGCTGAGGTCCGGTCTCGGTCCGCGTGGGAAGTCGGTAGTCGGACTTCGGCTCACCGCGCGGCCAAGGTCCGACTACAGCCCGAGTCCTTGCCGGAGCGCGTCCACGGCGAGGCGTCGGTGGGAGATGGCGTTCTTCTGGTCGCTGGTCATCTCGGCGAAGGTCAGGTTGCCACCGTCCGGCGCGAAAATCGAGTYKTAGCCAAAGCCTCCCTGCCCCCGCCGTTCGGTGGTCAGCACGCCTTGTAGCGTGCCGGTGAAGACGCGGACGCCGTCAGCGTCGGCGTAGCCGAGCGCCGTGGTCACCGTGGCCGTGCGGTCAGTGACCGACGCGGCCATATCGAGCAGACCTTGAGCGCCCACCGAGTCGAGGAACCAGGCGACCAGTGCGCCCGGCAGCCCGTTCCAGGCGCTCAGGGTTAGGCCGGTGTCATCGACTAGCACCGGGCTGTGCAGCTTTGAATAGGCGTCCTCGGCCTTTCGTCGCACCACTTTTTCGACGTCGAGGGACTGAATCTCGATCAGGTCTTCCTTGACGGCCTTGACCTCGATTCCGAGAAGCGCGGCGTACTCCCGGGCCTTCCCTTCGTTGCCGGTGATCAGAGAGACATGGTCGATCATCTTTTCTACCTTCCGCGGGGTCCTGGTTAGTCGTCGATCCGGAGCCAGTGCCGGGAGTAGTCGGTGAGCCGGATGGCGTGTGCGTGATTTGCCGGTAGAAGGCTACCACGTACCGTTACAGCGTCTCCGTCCTGCACCGGCGTGCTGAACTTCCACCACAGCACGTATATTTCGACGATTCCACTGCCGGTTACAAGGTCGAATCGGCGGGGGAAGAGGTTGCTTCTGCTCGCGTTCGTGACGCGGCCAGAGACGGTCACGTGGTCGGCCCGTGGCGTGGGGGCTATCAGCGCGGCGGGCGTCGTTTGTGACCGGTCTCGCACGCGGATTGTGGTGACGACGTCGTTGGAGAGTTGCAGTCCGGTCCACCGTCGCGCGATGATCGACCGGATGGAGTTGTTGTCGTTGCGAAATACCCGTCGGTAGCGCTCGTACTGCTGGATTTGGCGTTCGGTTGTGACGGTGGTGAAACCCAGCCGATCTCGAATACCGGGCAGCTCCTTTCGGAGGACTTCGACGTTGGCCAAGTCTTGGATCACGAAGTCGACGTCTTTACGCACTGTTCCTCTGGGGGTGAGGTGAAGACCGAACATCGATGACCCGAAGATGCCCACCGATTYGGGTCCGACGAGCTTGACCAGTTCCGTGTAGAGGTCGAACCAGACGGTTGAACGGAACGTCTCGACCATTGCGATTGCGGACCGAATCGGGTCGTGATGTTCGGCTACTTCTTGCACCGGGACGAGCGTGTAGGTATCGAGTACGTCCGCTGGCAGTCGTTCGTCTTCGATGAAGTTCTTCCGGTACCGGGCGTTGCRGTAGAATCTGTCGCCTTCTGGATGCGGCGAGTAGACGTTGTATCCGAGAAAATGAGTCCGGCTGTCGAGGTTGCCGAGGACTCGGTAGATCTTGCCGTCCTCGGTTACGACGTGGTCTAGGTCGAGGAGGGCACGTCGGTCGGATTCCACGACCGCCTCCATTCGTCGGCTGTGCTGACTTCGATGTCCTTCCCGCGGGCGTCGGCGATGAGGTAGTCCTGGATCGTGAGCATGAAGGGGATGTTGTCCTGCCATTCTTTGAGCGGGTTGCCGTCCGCTCGGTCTCGGCCCTTCTGGGCTACGCGCTTCCTGAGTTCTTCGGCGGTCCGGACGATCAGTAGCGTTGCGCGTATGTGCGCGGTTCGGTTCTCGTCTCGCAGCGCGGCAATGATCGGGCTGTGAAAGTGCGCTCCCTCGACTACTGCGTCGAATCCGTCGAGGACCAGCTTTCTGACCACTTGCCCGATGRCCGGTGCGATGGCTGYGGCATGATCGGCGAATCCGGTCACGATGTTGTGTTGGGTCGGCGATCCATAGAGTTCCCAGGCGGTGTGCGTCACCTTGGCGAGCACCGGAACGCGTTCGAGGTCCACGTAGGCTCTCTGGACCTCTCTGAGGTAGTCAGTCTGAACGACGGTTCTGATAGCCCGGTGATGCGCGAATGCTACCGCTCCGGTCGACTTCCCAACGCACGGAATACCGTAGACGATGTGGATGGTAGTCTCAGGCGTCGCCATAGCGGTACTTCCTTCCGCAGGCGATGACCTGATCGTATTCATCGCCRGTCAGCCCAGCGAGGCTGAACTCGCTTTCGAGACTCGTGCGGAACAGAACGGGGTCGTCGGTGTTGATGGACACTGGTATGCCGAGTTGGAGTGCAACCCTCGCCGGGCTCGTTCGGTTCCAATCGGCGACTCCCAGCAATGTGTTGCTGGTTGGGCACATGTCGAGACAGATGCCGTTGGCTCGCACGAAGTCCACAAGCGCCTCGTCGTCGAGAAGCAGAACGCCGTGGCCGATCCGGTCGGGTGTGATGCGGGCTAGGACGTAGTGGGAGATCGCGTTGTTGAACAACTCTCCCAGGTGGATGTTTACCTTCATTCCGCCGGTTTGCAGATTCCGCAGAGTCCGAAGATAGCGGTTGAACTTCGGGAGATCGTAGGGCAGAAAATTGAGGTCTACGCCGGCGATGCGGGTCGTCAGGTCATCCTGCTCGGATAGGACGTCAAACAGCGCATCTAGCTGGTCCTGGGTTTTGGTCATGTTCACGCCAGCGAGGAACGTTATGGRAAGAGCGGTACGGTAGGAAAGCTCCTCGCGGAAGATGTCGATGCCGTCACCGGCGCTGTGCATCCATCGCCAGCGGCCTGTGGACGGACCGATGCGGAGGTCAATGTGTTCGATCCGCGACGCCTGCATCTCGTCCAGAAGGCGGCGGACGACTCGGCGGAACGTTRCCTCGGTGAAGATGTCCGCGTCGTCGGTCAGGCTCATGACCGTCTGCCAGAGCAGGGTTAGCCGTTCCGCAGGCGTTGACTGTAGGTAGGCGTCTGTCTCGTATACGCCTCGTAGGTAACCTACCCTCTCGGGTTTCGCGATTTCGAGCGCCCGTAAGGCTGATTCGAAGTGGCAGTGTAGAAGGCTGTGCATGGCTGGTCCCCGTGACCTGATCGAAGTGTCTGCTGTGCGGCCGGCGTCGTGGCGTCAGCGCGGCTGCGGTCTGCTCGGCAGYGTGATCCGTCGAACTTCCTGCGGATGGGTCTGGATCAGGCGCTCGGCTTCCGCCTGGTCGTCGGCCATGACGCAGGTCGCTACGGCATGGATGACGGGCGCGAATGCCTCGATCCCGGAGCGGGCCGCGGACTCTGTAGGGTTAGGTATCAGATGGCTGTTATCGAGGACGGCGTCATAGCGGTGCCTGTCGGTGAACAGGTCGAAACCGTGTCGTCGCTGAAATAGCTGACGGTTGAAACTGTCCTTCTCGTCGAGGAGGGATCTGCACCGATCGGGGCTCGTTCTTCGATCACCCTGAGAGACAAGACATTTTCTGACTCGCGATTCGAGGTCGGATTCGATCCAGATACGCAGGAGYGGGCTGTCACCGATCCACGCGAGTGCCCACGTGTCGAAGACGGTTCTCTGTCGGGTCCGGTTCAGCGAGACGAGCCGTTCCTCCAACTCGGCGTCTACTGATCCGTTGCTGCGGGCCGCGTTGGTCTCACCGAGTCGAGTGAGCCAGACGGACTCGCCGGTCTGCTCTATTCCGAGAATCTCCAACAGGATCTCGGTCGCGGAGACGTACTGGTAGCCAAGTTCGTCCGCCAGCCGCTTTGCGTGGGTCGTCTTTCCGGCCGCCGTGAGCCCGGCGAACGCAATGTTGGAGGTGTGAGATGTGGTCACAGCTGTTGCCCGGTGTCCCGTTCGGCCCGCCATGCGGCGACGCCGGGCGGTTCGTGAGCTGTGTTGCTGGCGACGACCAGCTTCGCGCCGAGAAGCTGGATTTCCATTGCTATCGCTTTTCTAATCAGCGGCCAGGGCGAGATGTGGTCGGCGCTAGGCACGATGACGCTACAGCGGTCATCGTGGCGGAGGCAGTCGAGCAGCGTGGTCAGCGCAGGTCGAATGAGTCGGCCCGGTGGCATGTTGCGGTCAACGTAGATCTCGGCGAGGACATAGCTCTCGGCGTCGGCGTAGTCCTTGACCTGCCTGTTGAGGCGGGAGACTTCGTCGTCATCCTCTGCGGTGAGACTGAAGTATCCATAGRCCAACGGTCGTTCCATCTGGACTCCCGGCTTTCTGTAATGAGTTCCTGAGTTTGGGGCAGTTACTCGCCAGTCGTCCAGTCGTCGAGCGCGCGGAGGCGGTCCACGACGCGCCGGAGTGTCGCCATGTCGGTCACGAAGTCGGCTGAGAAGTCCGATAGGCGCGTGCGTAGCCCCGTAAGCAGCTCGCGTCTTGGCAAGTCTGTCTGTTTTGGGCCTGAGAGGTTATCCACGGCGACGGGCTCGGGGAGGGGGATCTCCGCCCAAACGACCTTCCCTAATTTTGTGAGGTAGTACGACCAGCGTTGCGCGAGTTCGTCGACGAGCAATAGTCCCAAGCCGCCTTCCGAGTCGAGATCGGTGGGTCTTGYCTCCGGTAGCGCAGGGCTTCCGTCCCAGACTTCGACGGTGAGTAGGCGGCCGATGAAGGACGTCCGGACGGCGATCATYGGTTGTCTCGCAGTTTCAGACGCTTTCACGGCGTTGGTGGCGAGTTCGCTCACGATCAGCTCGGCCGTATAGGCGCAGTCTTCGGCTCCTCGTTGCTGGACCAGTTCGACGACATGCCGCCKTATGTCGCCCACCGATGCGGCGGTCGCGGGAGCCCGGTACACCTCGACGTAGACCGCTGGCCGGAGACGCTGGGTGCCTGTCATCGGATACCGCCTATAGGTCGGCGCAATGGCCTGAGTCGTGATCCGGGACGCCGGGGCGAGCACGGCAGCACCCGCCGCCTTCCTGCGGGTTGTGATGGTCGGGGGCGGTACTGATCCGTCCGGCGATTCTGGTCACGTGACTGGTGAGCCAGCGCAACTCGTGGGCGATGGCRTCTGCCCGCTCGGTGAGAGCTGCCCACGCGATGTGATCGGGCTCAGGGCCACCTGCGCCCGCGACGGGGCTTGTCCTGAGCCGCTGGAGATAGAGCAGCACGTTCGTCGTGGTGAGGTCTTCTGGTTGTGGCGGGAGGGTGGAGAGCCCGAAATAGGGAGAGCGCGGCGGCCGTGCGGGCGGGAACGGCCGCTCGGGGATACCCGGCGTATCGGCGTCCGACGTCGGGTCTTGTGGCCTATGACCGGCCGCCTTCATCGTGTCGAGGAGAAGCCTGTCCTCCGGTCGGAGGTGTTCGYGGTCGGCGATGTCCAAGAGGCTGTGTACGTCGGTCCCGTATACGGAGGCGAGAAGCGCGAGCATCTGCGGGGTCGGCCTGCGGCGAGTGGAATTTGGCCAGTTCTCCAATTCGCTCAGGCGAGGCAYGGTCATGGTCGCCTTGCCCTGTGGGTCGATGTCCAGATCCGCGGCACGGGCGTTGATACGGTCAGCGGCCAGTTGCAGCGTCCAGCCGTGAGCGTGGCGAAAAGCGGGCCGGGGGCGCAGCCGATAGCGACGCGAGAACTCGGCGGCGATCTCTTCATGCGTCATCCCAACGGCGCGCATACGATCACGTAGACGTTCCAACTCGACTCGTAGGCTAATTCCGGCCATGATGATGCCGACGCCCTTTCCCGCTCGTTCCGCCGCGTGTTCTTCGGCCACCGTGTGGCCTTCTTTCAGTTCAGCGCGTCCACGGCTCATGCCGGCAGGTCAGGGAGCAGGGATGTCAAGGGGATGATAGGGGGGATTGATCGTCTACGGCCCGTGACGGACCACTTACGGYCGCATGGCGGGCGTGCCATGATGGGCCGTTAGCGCCCCGGAAGGAACGAGACGATGGCGGAACCGAACCACCTGTTCCGGGCGGCCCGCGTCCGTGTGGAGTCGCCCGAGGCACCAGGCGAGCCCCTGGCCCGACGCGAGCTAGCCGAGATGGTCAACGCCTGGATCTACGAGCAGACCGGGCGTGAGACGGCGATCGACGGGAACTACATCGGCAAGCTGGAACGCGGCTTGATCCGCTGGCCTGACGCGCTGTACCGGCAGGCGTTTCACGCCGTCCTGGCCACCAAGCAAGATCGGGAGCTGGGCTTCCGTCGACCACGTCGCACAGAGCGGAACACTGAGGACGTGAACCGAAGCGAGTTCTTGCGCGCCATGGCAGGCGTAGGCGCCGCCGTCGTGACCGGCTCCTTCACCGAGCTGGCCACKAGTCCCCCTCCCGACGTGCCCGCCGTCGTGGGGCGCGAAGAGATTGATCAACTGCGAATGGCGGCGCGTCTGTTCGGAACGGTTGACCACACGTACGGCGGCGGGCTCGTACGCGAGGCGGTCGCCGGCCAGCTCCGCTACGCCGTGAATCTCCTGAACGCACGCTGCCCGGAACGTCTGCGCGACGAACTGTTTACCTCGGTCGGCTTCCTCGCGCATACCGCAGCGTTCATGGCGTTCGACGCCTACGTCCACGAGGATGCTCGAAGAATGTTCTCTCTCGCGCTCGCGTGTGCCGAGGAGGCGGGTGACTGGCACCTGAGAGCAAAAGCGCTTTCGTCGATGGCCAGGCAGGCTATCTGGCGAGGCGACCCTGATATGGGCCTCACGCTGGTAGACGTCGCTTTCATTCGTGCCGAACGCCTTACGCCCACCGAACGCGCCATGCTCCTTGCCGCCAAGGCACGTGCGCTCGCAAAGCTGGGTCGGGAGCAGGAGACGCTACGGATCATCGGCCAGGCCGACGACGAGTTTAGCCAGTCCGAGCCGGAAAACGATCCGGTCTGGATGGCCTACTACGACCTCGCTCAACACGTCGGAGACACCGGTCACGCCGTTTTCGATCTGGCGGTCAGAAACGCCAGGCACGCGCCGGAGGCTGCGCGGCGTCTGGACGGTGYGGTCACTGGACACAGCGCCACGTTCGCCCGGTCCATAGCCATCAGCCAGACAAAACTCGCGTCGCTCATGATGAAGACCGGCGACCCGCAAGAAGCGGCCATCGTCGGCTCCGCGGCACTCCGCGCCGCAGGACAAGTACATTCTCGACGGGCGGCAGATGACATACGCGAGCTAGGAACATTCGCGAAACGACACGAACGGATCGWTGAAGTCGCGGAACTCAGGCATAACATTCAGACGGTCACCAGCTCCGCATGAGCGGCCAGCATCGCGACAAGCCGAGCGGGGACAGTACAGAACTACTGCGGACAGCCTGCGTCCACGCGGGTGTTCCGTACGGCTCGGCCGAACTCCTCCGGGAGGGCGAGAACAMCATCTTCCGTCTCCCGGGCGGCATTATCGCCCGCATAAGCCGCGCAGGCCAGGAGAAAGTCGCAGCCAAAGAGGTGACGGTCTCCCGCTGGCTTGAAGAGAACGGTTTCCCTGCCGTTCGCGCGCTGGCGCTGCCAGGCGCCGCCCATCAGCCAGTTGTCATCAGCGGGCACGCCGTGACGTTCTGGCAGGAACTACCCCCGCACCGACACGGGACACCACGGGAGGTGGCAGCAGCATTGCGGGCACTTCACGCCATTCCACCACCGACTGGATTTACGCTCGATCCCCTGTCACCCATGACACGGCTACGCGAGCGCATCGAGGGGGCACGCACGCTAACCGCCGCTGACCGTCACTGGCTKCGAAACCGAGTCGAGACTCTAACAAGTCGGTACAACAGCCTGCCRCCAGGGCTGCCGCTCAGCGCCGTTCACGGCGACGCGTGGGGAGGGAACCTCGTGGTCACCCCTGACGGCCAAACCGTACTCCTCGACCTCGAACGCTTCTCTATCGGCCCACCTGAATGGGACCTCGTATCGACCGCCATCAAACACAGCTCCTTCGCCTGGATCACAGCCGGAGAGTACGCTGAGTTCGTCGAGGTTTACGGCCACGACGTCACGAACTGGAGCGGCTTCGAAACCCTCCGGGACATTCGCGAGCTACGCATGGCCTKTTACGTAGCTCAGCAGGCTTCAAAAGACGATGGATGRCAATCCGAGGCACGGAAACGCGTGGATTCCATACGGGGACTCCTCGGTCCGCGACCGTGGCCATGGCAACCTGCGCTCTGAACATCATCGCGGCACGCCCCCCGCCCGTCGTGTAGCCGTACCGGTCGCCGTTCCGATCTCCCGTTTGAGCCGCTATCCCGCTGGGGCGTGCTGGCGCAGGTCGCGCTGCCGCTGGGGTCACCCGAGGACATCCCGACTCGTACCCCCACGGTCTACGTGTTCAGTCGAGGCGCCTCGGTGGGTGTCCGGTGGGTCCGGGCGTCGGTTCTGGACGGCCGTGGCCCCGGCCGCTGGGCATCAGCGCGTCCGCAGGCGGCCGCAGGTCCGCTACATCCTGCTTGGCCAGAATTGTCCGGCTTCCCGTTGGTCCGCCCACCGGACCCCCCATCGGCCCGCCCGCCGGACCCCCCGTAAAGACGGGTGGGTCTGCGATGCCGCACTGGCGCAGGTCATAGCACCTTTCACACCCACCCAAGTACTCCGCGACTTAAATACCCAACGGGTACTGTTGAAAGTATAGGAGCGGCCTGCGGAGCCGTGATGTGGCCCCTTTCCGTGCCGTTCTCCGGCAGCGGTATAGCTCGCGCGCATGGCAGCCGAGCGACAACCACAGTTGTCKGCTTTCCCTGACAGCGGCATCTGGCACGGACGCCAGCAGGCCCACAGGGAACCCCCTTTCGCTGTGATCTCGCCCACACCGCCGTGCCGCTTTTGCGATAAAATGCCCCGTTTGCCGGATGTCCCAACCGGTGCCCCGTCCGCGTACCCAACGGAGACCCCAACCGTGTACCTGCTTAGTGGGTACACCCGGCGTGGCGCATCTGCGCAGCTCGGAGGGTATCTGGGGTGTACCCAAGTGGGCCAAGACTTAGTTGCCTACTRGCATCCTATCTAATCATGGTCGCGGGCAGGGGGGTGGCCTGCGGAACGTGCCGCTCTTGGCGAAAGCGGATCGCACGGTTAGCGTTTATTCGCCGAATTCCCCCTCTGCCTGTTCTGTGAGGTGCCGTGGTCGATCCGTCCCGCCTGCCCCGTCCCGCTCACACCGACCCGCGCGACGATCCACCGCACAGCGCGGACGGGCCGCCGCGGACCGGAGCGGCGGGCACGGGCGCGGATGGCGCCGAACCGGCGCCAGAGGCGGGCGGGCCGACCGACCGGGCGTTTCACCTCGCGCGGGTCTGCGCCGGATTCACCACCACGRTCAGCCGCCGCTCGGCGGAACGCCTCGCCCGACTGCTGTCCCCGCCCGACGACGACGGGCAGCAGGACTCTCACGCGGCCTGAGAACCCGCCACCGGGCCGCCCACGGACACCGGTGGCGGCCCGTCGACGTGTAACCGCCGGGCAGGACCGTAACCGCAGAGTTACACCCTCGGTTACTCGTGAGACCTGCGCTGACCTGCGCACGAGCATCGGTGTAACGGGTAACCCGCGGCGCGGCCCGACCCGTCAACCCGGCCTAATACGGCTCTCGGGTCGCCCAGGCGGGCCTTACCGGTTACCCCCGCCCGCACGTTCCGGGCGGGCAGCTTGACGGCGATGYTGTCCCGATCCGGCCGGGCTCGTCGCGGCGCGGTCCGGCGGGGGTAGCGGCGTGGGGCGGGGGTAGCGGCTGCGCTACCTACGCCGCTACACGCCGTGGCCGCGCTGACCTGCGCGGACGTAGAGGTGTAGCGGGTAGCGGCCCGACGCGGCCAAGCCGTCCACGCGGCTCTGGCGGCCGGTGGACGGCGGGTACCACCGCTACGCGCTACACCGCTGATCGCTGTTTGCCTGTGTTTGCCTGCGTTTGGAATAGATAGCCGCCGGTCGGCGTTGTGATTGATGTCAGGGCCTGTTTCGCCGTGTCCCCGCACCGCGCGCCCGGTCGACCCGACCAGGCGCATCGCCGTGTGAGGTGCCGTTGGTCGGTCCGTCCGTTACCCGTCGTCCCCCCTCCACGCCGACCCCCACCGACGACGACGGACCACCGGACCAGCCATCGACCACCGACCCGCCGGGCGGTGATCCGACCGACCGGGCGTTTCACCTCGCGCGGGTCTGCGCCGGATTCACCACCACGATCAGCCGCCGCTCGGCCGACCGCCTCGCCCGACTGCTGTCCCCACCCGACACCGCCACCGACGACGGGCGAGACGGCCCCCACGCGGCCTGAGAACGCCACAGCGGCACGAACAGACCGACAACGGCACGGGGCGCCCGCCCACGTTCACCGTGGGCGGCCCCGCGGCCGTTGCGCGTCTGCTACCCGCCAGGGTCACAGCGGGTTCTGATCGATGTGGATACGGCTGTAGTCGAACTGGCCACGCGRCACCCGCGACTCGTCGATCACCACAGCGGCGAACAGGAACCRCAGCACCGCGTTCATCCGCTCGTACTCCTCGGCCTCCACCAGCGCATCCCACGCCGCGCGGGCATGCGGCCCGGTCAGCCCCGCCAGCACCTCCACCGCCGGGCGCACCACCGTCTTGCGCTGCACCTTCTTGATCCGCTCCTCCACGGTGCGGCGCATCTCCCGGTACTCCCGCGACTTGATCTCCCGGGCGTTCCACATCGCCTTCAACTCCGCCAGCTCCGCGTTGTCCTCCTCGATCGCGGCCTGGTCGGCATCCGTCAACGTCGCGGCGGCTTCCTGCCCCGACGGGTCCAACCGCGTCAGCAGATCCACCGCCGCATCCGTGACGAACGCCTCCAACGCCGGAGCGTTGATCCGCCGGGAGCACTTCTGCTCATCCGTGCGGTACTTGCGCGAGCACAGGTAACCCGGCGAGACATGCCCACCGGTACCGGCCATCCGCGTGCCGCACCGCTTGCACGTCACGATCCCGCGCAGCAGGAAGAACCGGGCGGGGGTCCTGGTCGCCGCGTGCGCGGCGGCCCGGTAGGAACGCCGGTCGCGGATCTCGGCCCACGTCCMCGGATCGAAGATCGCAGGCCAGATCCCCTGACCGATCTCCTCACCTCGAAACACCCGGATACCCGCCGCGTGGTGCGAGTCCAACACCGCYAGCACGGAGAACTCGTCCCACGGCCGCCCGCTGGCGGTCACCTTGCCCTGCTCGTTGAGCACAGCGGCGATCTGGATCGACGTGGCGCCGTCCAGGTAACGCGCGGCGATGTCCCGCGCCACCTCCGCCTCCGCCTCGACGATGCTCATGCCGTCCGGTGTGTAGCCGAACCGGCGCTTRCCCGGATGCGGCTTCCCGTCGTTGGCCCGGTCCACCATCGCGTCCTTCATCCGCCGCGACGTGTCATCCGACGACCGGCACGCATGCGCCACCTCGATCCGCAGGAAGAACCGGTCATCCGGATCGGACAGGTCCCGCTGGTTGGCCTGCCCATGAAGAGTGATGTCCCGATCATCCGAGATCGCCAACAACTCCTCAAGATCCTTCGGCTGTCGCATCAGCCGGTCCGGATGGTAGGCCACCACATGCTGAACCTCACCAGCACGCGCCACCTCCAACAGYCGATCCCACCCCTTGCGCTTACGATCACGCTTCCACGCCGACCGGTTGTTGTCGACGAACACATGCGCCACCCGCAACCCCAACCGGCGCACCACCTCCCGGCAGATCCGCTCCTGCCGGTCCACCCCCGTCTGGTCCTCGTCCGCCACGTGCGAAATCCGGCAGTAGATCGCCGCGGACTGCCCCGCCCAGTCCTCCCGCGACGCCCGCTTACGCCCGTACCGCGCCTGACGCCGAATCCGCGCCTGCCCTGGCCCTGTGCCCGTTTCGCCCATACCCATATGCTACGAACAGCCAATGACTGAGTCCGGCGTCATGAACATCGCGAAAATCATCAGCGTGACCGCGAACAGCGCGAAACCCGCCGAGGGGATCACCCGCGGATGGATCAGGTCCCCGAAGATCCCAATGATCGGCACGCACACCATCGCGAGGATCGCCATCGGCGCGACCACGAGCCCGGCGTCCGCGCCGGACATCGCGCGCACCGATTCCAGATAGAAGTACAGCGGCACCAGCACCGCCGGGACGGCCGCGCCAGCCGCGGCGACGGCGACGTTCGAGAGCGCGAAGTTGCGGTCCCGGAAGATGCCCAGCGGCAGCAGCAGCTCACCGCCGGCGCCGCGGGTCTGCGGATGCGGACCCGGGAAGGCATGAAGATCGCCAAGGCCAAGGGCCGGCTCCGCGGCAAGAAACCGAAGCTCAACGCCCGGGCTGACGCTGTTGGCCGCGTCGGCGGCGGCGTGTTGCTCCTGCCGGTGTTTACCGCACTGTTCGGGCTGCGCTTCGCGGTGCCCGTGCTGACGCTGACCCAGTTGTCCAGCAACGGCAGCCGGGCCTGGTTCAATCACCGGGAGCTGCGCTGGCCGCTGATCGGCTGGTTCGCACTCGGCGCGGTCCCCCTAGCTAGGCAATCCCGTCCCTACCGGGCCCCGTTGCCCCACCCCCTGGGAACACGCCCACAGGCGCCGCCCTGGACAATCACCTTCGGCGGGAACCGGAACCCGGCGAATTCTGACGTCGGAACCGGTGGACGGACACGACGTCGACGCATCACTCGAGCATGACTGATCGGTCGCCGAGATGGCGAGCTTCGCCGACGCAACAGTGCCAACCAGCTGGGTCCTTGAGGCCGACAGGACCCGCCTACGCCGCGCACTCGCCGAGGCGGCTGCCGTGCCTCTCCCACAGAGGCGCGGCAGCCGGCTTGATGACCATCCACCGTCCGGTGACTCGTCAGCCGCCCAAAGACGTGGACAGCGCGGTCAACGCCTGCTTCTCGCTGGCGGGGTCAGGGTGGGATGCCCGCACTGCGCTGAGGGCGTCGTCGATCCGACCGTCGAGGAACGTCCAGGCGTTGCTGTCCATGGGCTTGAGCGTGGACTCATCATCGTCCCAGGTCGTCTCGAGACCCTTGATCCGGGCCTTGGSACCGCTCTGGTCGCCCGTGTTCACCTTGGTGAGCGTGTCGTCGACGATCGCCTTGAGGCTGGCGATATCGGCCGCTGGGAAGTGAGCGACTGCCTGGGCGGGGGTGAGCTGGATGGTGTTGGAGGCCGATCCGCCCTCCTCCGCCGCGATCGGAGAGGTGTGCGGGGTCTGCGCGGTGTGGTGGAGCAGAAGCCCGGCCGCGAGTGCGGCCACGGCGTAGAGGCTGAGGGCGAGTCGCTCTCGGYCGGGGCCCGCGCCGTGGACGCCGGTGTCCGGCGCCTCCGACTCGGGGATGACGTCCGCCTTCGACCAGGTGAGGTAKAGGACGGTGGCCCCGATGGCGACGAGGAAGATCACACTGGTGAGAGCGGTGCCCAGGCCCAGTCCCTGCTCGGATTTCGGGGTTGCGAACCAGTCGCCGATGTTGGCGCCCAGCGGCCGGGTGAGGATATAGGCCAACCAGAAGGCGAGCACCGGCTGCCCGCCGAACCGCCAGGCGACGACGACGATCGCGATGAGGGCGGCCGGGAGCAGGACCGCCTTGCCCGGRCCCCAGCCGCTGAGTTCGAGGGTCCAGTCGCCGGCGGCGGTACCGAGCGCGAAGGTCACCAGGACCGCGAGCCAGTAGAACGCCTCGCGGGGCGTCGAGGTGATGCTGTGGATCGACAGGGTGCGCTCACGCGCGTACCAGACGCCGAAGACGACCGCCAGGAGGAGAGCGAAGATCGTGGTGCTCACCTTCAGCGGAACGCCCTGGCTGTCCGTGAGGATGTCGGTGTAGAGCGTGCCGGTGATACTCACGACCACGACGGTGAGCCAGTAGGCCAACGGCACGTATCGGCGCAGCCGCATCTGCGCATAGAGCACCGCGGCCAGGACAGCGGTGAACAGGAGCGCCGTCCTGGTGAGGCCGACGCCGAGCGTCATGTTGATCCAGTCGGCGAAGCTCTCGCCGACGGTGGTACAGAGGATCTTGATTACCCAGAACCAGATCGTGATCTCGGGGACCTTGTTCAGCATCTCGCCCTCCCGGGAGGAGGGTCGGCTGACGGTCAGTTCGGTGGTCATGTGTGGCAGCATCGCGAAGAGATCCTGCAATCAACCTGTACGAGTGTCGGCCCGAGCGTCTGGGTCACGAGCAGGCGTCGCCGCGACGCGGAGAACACCTCGGCTCGGCGCCCGCCGCCGAGTCTGCGCCGCGAAGCGCCGACTGGCCGTCAAGGTTGCGTGCAGGTTCTGCTCGTCATCATGCGGACCGGACATGAAGGGTCGCAGTACTGACGGAGGAAGCGATGATCACGATCGGGGTCTGCGAGGACCAGGAGTCCATCCGGACCATCCTTGTCCGAGGGCTGCGTCAGGCTGGCTACGAGGTGGTCGTCGCCCACGATGGCCGCGAGGCGCTCCGCCAGTTCAGCCCGGACAACAACGTCGGCGTGATCATCATGGACATCGGCCTGCCGGACGCTGACGGCCGCGATGTCGTCCAGGCGCTCAAGTCAGTCGGGCAGCGCGCTCCCGTCCTCTTCCTGACCGCGCTCGGTGYGACGCACGACCATCTTGCCGGTTTCGCCGCCGGCGCGGACGACTATGTCACCAAGCCGTTCGACCTGCGGGTGCTTCTGGCACGCCTCGAGGTTCTGGCGCGCCGTGGACCTGCCAGCGCCATCAGCGCGGGCGGGCTTGTCCTCGACCCGGTCACGCACTCGGCCCGCACCGCGGCGGGACAGGTACGCCTCACCCCCACCGAGTTCCGGATGCTGGCGGCGATCACCGCTCGGCCGCACGAGGTGGTGCGCAGAAGAAGTGTCATCGCCGCTGCCTGGCCCGACGGAGCGATCGTCAGCGACAACACCGTCGACTCCTTCATCCGCCGTCTGCGGAGCAAACTCGAGTCGATCGACTCGCCGACGGGAATCGAGACGATTCGAGCCGTCGGATTCACGATGACGCGGAAGGATGGCTAGGCGAACGGTGGCGAACTGGGCTTCCCGGGTCGTGACCTGGCGCCTGCGGTGGCGGGACCGACTGAGTCTGCGGGCACAGCTCGTCACGATCACGGCCCTCCTCGCCAGCGCCGTCGCCGCCGGTCTGGTGATCGTTGTCCAGATCTCCCTCGCCGGCGCCGCGCGCAGCACCACGGACAGGGTGCTGAACGATCACGTCAAGGCCCTGGTGGCCAGCATCAGTGCGGCGTCACCCGACGGGGCCCTCCACGTGCCCCGATCCCAGCTCAACCCGGGCGTCGCGGTCTACGACACCTCGGGGTCACGGGTCGCCGGAACCATTCCGCCCTCCATGCAGGAGGAGTACAAGGAACTTTCCACAACGGACAGGCAGCGCATCGTCGAAGGCGGCGAACCCTTCGCCATCATGGCCCTGCCCTTCACGACCTCATCGAAGCTGCAGGGGGTGGTGATCCTCGCCGAGCCCCTGGCTCCCTACGAGCGGAACGAGCAGGCAGCGATGGTGGTCTCCATCATCGCCGGGGCGCTGCTCGTCCTCATGGCCGCCGGCTCGGCGGCGTGGATCAGCAGGCGGGTGCTGAGCCCGGTGGAGCAGATGGCACGCACGGCCGCCGAGTGGAGCGAGCACGACCTCGAGCGCCGGTTCGCACTCGGAGCCCCGACCAACGAGATCCGGGCTCTCGGCAGCACCCTGGACGGGCTGCTGGACAAGGTCGCCTCCGTCATCAGGGCCGAGCAGCGTCTCACCTCGGAGCTCGCCCACGAGCTTCGGACGCCGTTGACCACCATCCACGGAGCCGCCGACCTGCTCGCGCTGCGCACCGATCTGGACGACCAGGCGCGCGAGGACGTCGCACTCATCAAGAACTCCAGCGCGTCGATGTCCAACACGATCAGTGCGCTGCTGGACCTTGCCCGCCGCCACCGCCAGGCGCTTCACAGCGACCGCACGCAGCTGGACGACCTGGCGGTCAAGCTCAAAGGCCTGCCTTTGCCCCGCGGCCACGTGAACGTCGACCTGTCCCCGGCGCTTTCGATCAACGTTCCCGAGGTACTCGCCATCCGCGCGCTCGCCCCGATCCTGAACAACGCACTCCAGGTCTCGGACCGCGCCTGGGTCAGTGCGCGGGCCGACGGCCGAAACGTGACCCTACTCGTGGCCGACAGCGGCCCCGGGGTGCCCGACCAGTGGGTGGAGACGTTGTTCGAACCCGGCTGGAGCGGGAACGGGGGCTCCGGCCTCGGACTCTCGCTCGCGAAACGGGTGGCGCGCAGCGGCGGAGGCGACGTCTCGCTCGTCGAACAGTACAACCAGTACGGCGGCGCCACCTTCGCCGTCATGTTCCCCGGCGGCCGCGCCGCCCGCACCCAGCACTAGCTCGTCGCGGCCGGCGGTTCGGGCAAACTGCTTCAGCTCGCAAGCCCCGGCCGCTCGAGCCCGCGCGGCCAGCCGTGGCGGGCGCCGGTCGGGTCGCCCGCGAAGATCCGACCTCGAACACGCCTCAGCTCTCAGCCCGCCCTGGATCAGGCCCCTACGGCTGGAAGACGGCTCGGATGCTTGGTCTTGAACAGCTCATAGCCGTGGAGGGTGTACGGCCGGGCCGGTCTCGGCCCACTTCGCCCATGAACTCGTGCCAGATGACGTCGCCGGCCTCGCCGGATCGGCGTGCGCCGGGGCACGTCCGGGTGCTGCTTCCCGCGGCAAGCGCGGCTTGCGATCGCATGCTTGTGTCGTAGCTGAGGTTAACCTAAGCTTCGGCTCCATCGGTGGGGGACACGACGACGGGGCTGATGTGAGCGAGACACGGACACTGATTCTCGGGTTAGTCGCGGGCGTGACGATCCTGCTCGGTCTTCCGCTGGGCCGGCTGCGCCGGCCGATGCCGGCCGTGAGCCAGTTTCTCAACGCGRCAGCGGTCGGTATCCTGATCTTCCTGGTGTGGGACGTGCTCGCGCACGCCTGGGAGCCTCTCGACGCCGCGCTGGGCAAGGTGCATGACCACACGGGCGGCCTCGCGCCAGTCTTCGGGTACGGAGCGTTGTTTCTGGGCGGCCTTTCCATCGGGCTCCTGGGCCTGCTCGGCTACGAACGTGCGCTCGCGCGCCGTTCTCACCGGCCACAGCCCGTCGATGCGGCCGGGCGGCCGCGTCGCGTCGGGCCGGGTGCCATGGCGGCCGACGAGCTCACCGCACGCACACCGCCGGTCGAGTCAGGCCATTCCCCGGCCCGCCGGCTCGCGATGACCATCGCCGTGGGCATCGGCCTGCACAACTTCGGTGAGGGGTTGGCCATCGGCGGCAGCGCCGGCCGGGGTGAGATCGCCCTGGCCACCCTCCTCGTGATCGGCTTCGCGCTACACAACGCAACCGAAGGTTTCGGGATCGTCGCGCCGCTCGCCGCCGAGACCGACCGGCCCGGCTGGGGCTTCCTGCTGCTGTGTGGGCTCATCGGAGGCGGTCCCACCGTGGCGGGCACTGCCATCGGCCGGCAGTTCACCAGCGACCCGCTGAGCGTGATCTTCCTGTCGCTGGCGGCGGGTTCGATCCTCTACGTCGTCGTGCAGCTCATCGGGGTGGCGTCGCGCCTCGGCYGCAAGGACCTGCTCTACGTCGGGATCCTGGCTGGGCTTACCGCCGGGTTCCTCACCGACGCCGTCGYCACCGCAGGCGGTGCCTGACCCGTCGGCCCGTTGACGGGGTAGCCCTCGGCGCACAGCTTGTCCAACGCCGCGTCCAGGTAGACCGTGTTCCATAACGTGATGCAGTTGATGACCAGGCCGAGCGCGCCGAGCTGGTCTTCCATGCCGGCGTGGTACGGCTCGCGTAGTTCCCCGCGCCGGCCGTGGAAGACGTGCTTAGCCAGGCCGTGGCGGCCTTCCTGCAGGTTGCGCATCCGTTTGATAGCTCGCCGGTAGGACTCGGCGTCGACGTAGGCCAGCACGTGCAGGGTCTTGAAGATCCTGCGGTACATCRGGTCGATGGCATGCAGCGAGTCCCGCGGCGTGCCCGACAGCACCATTCCGGCCACCTCCACGCCCTGGTCGTTGACCATGGTGAGGTAGGTGGCGCCCTTACGCCGGCCGAAGTACTTCGGGTTCGGCCGGGCGTGGATCGAGCGGACCGGCACGACGAACCGGGTGCCGTCGACCGCGGCGACCAGGCCCCGCCCCACGCCTGCGCGGTGGCGATGTCGGCCTGCCCGGCGATCAGCGGGGCGTTCGCGGCGGCGTGCGTCTCGGCCCGTACGTAGTTCTGGTAGATGTGGCTGATCCGCGCCCTGGTCGCGGTCGATGTCCCGGACGACGACACCGGTCAGGAGTCGGTGCTGGCGTTGATCAAGTCGGTGCCGGGCAACGTCAGCCTGGACTCGATGCTGACCGAGATCCGTAAGCTGCGTGCGGTCCGCGCGGTCGACCTGCCCGACGGTCTGTTCGCCGATGTCGCCCCGCGGGTCGTCGCGGCGTGGCGGACCCGGGCCGCGGTGGAGTCCCCGTCGCACCTGCGTGACCATCCCGACCCGCTGATGCTGACATTGCTCGCGGCCTTGCTGCACCACCRGCACGGGGAGATCACTGACACGCTGGTGGAGTTGCTGATCTCGACGGTGCACCGGATCGGCGCGCGGGCGGACCGGAAGGTCACCGAGGAGCTGATCAACGCGTTCAAGCGGGTGACCGGCAAGGAGAACATCCTGTTCGCGATCGCTGAGGCCTCGCTCAGCAGTCCGGACGAGCCGGTCCGTGAGGTGGTGTTCCCGGCGGTCGCGGGTGGGGAGCAGACGCTGCGGGAGCTGGTGGCCGAGTTCAAGACGAAGGGGCCGGTGTACCGGCGCACCGTGCGGACCACGCTGAAGGCGTCGTACTCGAACCACTACCGGCGCGGGCTGATCGCGCTGCTCGAYGTGTTGGAGTTCCGGTCGAACAACGACACCCACCGGCCGGTCCTCGACGCCCTCGACCTGATCCGCCGATACGCCGACACCCGGCTGACGTACCTCCCCGTCGGGGAGACGGTCCCGACGCACAAGGGGCTGCTGGGCGACTGGAACGAGCTGGTGTTCACCGACCCGGCCAAGGGCCCGAAGCGGGTCGTCCGCGGCGTCTACGAGATCTGCACCTTCCAGGCCCTGTGCGACAGCCTGCGCTGCAAGGAGATCTGGGTCGTCGGCGCGGAGAAGTGGCGCAACCCCGATGAAGACCTGCCAGCCGACTTCGAGGCCCAGCGCGCCACGCACTACGCCGCCCTGCGTAAGCCGCTGGACCCGACCGCCTTCATCGACCAGCTACGTGAGGAGATGCGGACCGAACTCGCGGCGCTCGACACCGCGCTGCCGAAGCTGCCCTGGCTGGAGATCGCCGAGCGGGGCAGGAACGGCCCGATCCGGCTGACCGACCTCGACGCCGCACCCGAACCGCGCAACCTGCGCCGCCTCAAGGCCGAGGTGCGGACCCRGTGGGGCACCGTCCCCCTGATCGACATGCTCAAGGAGGCGGTCCTGCGCACCGGCTGCCTCGCGACCGCGACCACCATGGCCGGCCGTGGCGACCTGGCCCCCGAGGTGCTCGCCGAACGGCTGATGCTCGCGATCTACGCCTACGGCACCAACACCGGCATCCGCGCGGTCGCCGGCAACGCGCAGAACGGCCACAGCGAGGACGACCTGCGCTACGTGCGCCGCCGGTATCTGACCGCCGAGCTCGCCCGCACGGTCGCCGTCGAGATCGCCAACGCCACCTTCGCCGCCCGGGCGCAGCAGGTCTGGGGCTCCGGCTCCACCGCGGTGGCCAGCGACTCGACGCACTTCGGCGCGTTCGACCAGAACATCTTCACCGAGTGGCACTCCCGCTACGGCGGCCGCGGCGTGCTGATCTACTGGCACGTCGAACGTAAAAGCATGGCGATCCACTCTCAGCTGATCAGCTGCACCGCGTCCGAGGTCGCGGCGATGGTCGAGGGCGCGATCCGGCACGGTACGGCGATGGAKGTCGAGGGCACCTACGTCGACTCCCACGGCCAGTCCGAGATCGGCTTCGGGATCACCCGTCTGCTCGGCTTCGACCTGCTCCCACGTATCAAGCGGATCAACAAGGTTCGGCTCTACCGGCCGGCTGCTGGCGAACCGGACGCCTACCCGCGGCTCGGTCCGGCGCTGACCCGGCCGATCCGCTGGGATGTCGTCGCCGAACAGTACGACCAGATGATCAAATACGCCACCGCGATCCGGACCGGCACCGCCTCCGCCGAGGCGATCCTGCGCCGCTTCACCCGGACCAACGCGATCCACCCCACCTACCAGGCCATGATCGAGGTCGGGCGGGCGCAGCGGACCCTGTTCGTCGCCCGCTACCTACGCGACCGGGACCTGCAACGCGAGATCGGCGAAGGCCTCAACGTCGTCGAGTCCTGGAACCGCGCCAACAGCGTMATCTTCTTCGGCAAGGGCGGCGACATCGCCACCAACCGCCGCGACGAACAGGAACTCTCCGTCCTCTSCCTACGGGTCCTGCAGGCCGCCCTGGTCTACGTCAACACGCTCATGGTCCAGGACGTCCTCGCCGACGACGCCTGGGCCGAGCAGCTCACCGACGCCGACCGGCGCGGCCTGACCCCGTTATTCTGGACGCACGTCGCCCCGTACGGCGAGGTGAAACTCGACATGACCAGCCGCCTGACACTCAGCGTGTCCGCCGCGGCGCCGCTGGTGTAGACCCGAACAGCCYGGCATGCCTCGGGTCGGGGGGAAGAGACTGAGACATGCCGGGTCCGGCTGGTAACCGCATCCCTCGCCAGGAGAGTTCAACGACGCTCGTCACGTGCCATACGCGTCGCGTGTGAGGGTGGATAGTGCCGCTCGTAGATCGGCGTGAAGMTGGTTGTGTGCCGCGCTAATCGCGTGTTCCTTCTTCGTCCGCTCCGCGCCATATAGGTAAACGGGGCCGACCCGGAGACTCTCCTCCTCCCACCTGTAACGTGCGTGTACATGGCCGTGGAGATGCGGCCAGAGGTTCCCCAGCACTTCGTAGTTGATCCGCAGAAAGTCTTCGTCCCGAGCCGCGCATACCTGCRAGACGGCCTCGCCGAGAAGGGACAGGTCAAAAAGGAAGTCCATTCGTTCTGGGCGGGGAARGTCAGTCAGATGGTTTGCCGATCCGGCGTAGACGAGCAGGCAGTAGCMGGGGAGATGCTGCGTGCTGCCTAGCACTGCCCATCCAGTGCGCATTHGATGGAGAACGTGGGGTTCCTCACCGCTTTCCAACGTGGTAAGCCATTCGCTGCTCATGTCCACGCCCTCCGTGCCCTGCGCTGTGTCTGCGCGGTCTACACCAACGGGCGCCATACGTTAGCATAAGCACATGATCGATCGGGTCGCTACGCTATGTGATTTGGCTGAAGGTCAGTGGGGGTGTGTCACGGAGCGGCAAGCGGAGAGAGCCGGTGTCTCCGTCGTCGAGCTTGGGCGTTTCAAAGAAGCAGGGGTCGTTGAGCCTGTCATCGAGGGGGTGATGCGTATTCGCGCTGGTGGGAGGCATCTTTTTCCGCGGCTGTACAGCCAGTGGCTGATGYTGGATCCGGAGCGGCCGGGGTGGCTGCGGGATGCCCCGGGGTGCGGCGTTGTCTCCCATGCCACGGCGCTGCGGGTCTACGGGATTGGTGACCGGCCGGGACTCGGCGTGGAGTTCACGCTTCCCGCTGGCCCAGCCCGGCCAAGGAGCTCTCATCCTGGCATCGTCCTGCACTCTGGCGAGGTAGCTGCCGATGAGTGGACGACCCGGTCCGATCTTTTTGTGACCACTCCCGCACGCACATTGCGCGATCTAACCTACAGCGGGCGGTTCGACCTCGCCGAACTCGGCCGCGTCGCCSACGCCTTTCTGCGCACCCACCTAGCGAACGAGACCGAGTTGGCTCGAGGTCTGGAAGTAACCGCCAGGACATCGCCCTACAGCGGTGAAACCGCGRGTTCGTTGGAGTCGATTCTGCGTGCGGCGGACGAGGACAGCGTAGACTTCCCCGCCCACCCGCAGCGCTAGTCAAGCCCATGGCCGACACAGACAGCCATAATCCCGACTCCCACATCGGGCCGGAGTTCCGTGAGGCGTTCCCCTCATGGTCGGAGTTCCGTTCCTACGTCACCGATCGGGCTCGCGCAGCGGAGTTCAATGCCGACCGCGCACTTCACCAGATCTTGACCGGGGACTTCGCAGCGCGCCTCATGAACCGAACCCCGCACGACTGGATCATCTTCGGTTCGCTGGCGCTTCCTTCCCGGCCCGCCACAGACTTCTCGTGGCCTGCCGACTTTCTTCCCGCTCAGCCGAACGAAATCCATCCCGCGTATGTGATGGCCCGATCCGCGTTCGATCTGGRCCTGTGCGCTCTCGACATCACGGAATCCTACGGCGTTCATGTCAAGCAGGCTGTGGATGCGGTCACGGTGAACGCGGGCGACACCGCCCGAGCTGAGCGTGGGCTGGGCCTTGGAGGACTGGTCCGCTACAGCGCCGATGTCAGGGTCTACGACAGCGGGAAAATCATGGGAGTGATCGTCGCCCAGCCGATCGACCCGAGATACGGGCCCGGCCAGGCACGTCCCGTCGACGACCCAATCGGACTTGAGATCGACATCAAGCCGCCCGACCGGGTTCCTCTGTTCGGCCCGGCCCACCACGCCGAACGGTCCATCGTTGGCATCGCCGTGCCCGGCCTGGCGCCCGTTACCCCCATGATGTACCCCACGGCCAGCCAGCTCGCAGACAAGATCTCCATGCTGAGYGGGCCAGCCCCCGGTTCGTCCCGCCAGGTCGCACCTGGCCCTCGCCACCGCTACAAGGACCTCTTCGACATCCACTACATGATCCGTACCTGTTCCGTGGAGGCCCGTCACATGCGGGAGGCGCTTGAGGTCAACAACCAGGTCCGCTTCGGCCGCGATGGCCTGCCCMATCCCTACCACGTCTACGGAGCCGGCCGCAGACCCGGTGAACTCGACGTTCCCTGGCGGTCGGCGGTGAACACGTTCAAGGCCGACCAGCCACAGCTCGCGCGCTACCCCGACTTCGACGCGATGGAACGCGCCGCGGCAGGCTTCGTGGCAGAGCTGACCACAGCGTCTCCGACCAGCACCTGGGCACCAGGACGCGGCTGGTCCCCTCCCCGCTCGGATCTCCACGCGCTGGCATTCCCCCGGCCACCATCTCTCAGACCCGGTCCACGGACCCCGCCCGCGCAGCCTCGCACGCTCCCGCCTCACCCGGGCCAGGCGCCCCGGCCACCAACGCGATAGAGGACTTGCTTCGCAGCGTTTCTGCGCCACCCTGGAAGTAGCCGAGCTTCAAGAAACCTACGTTTCCTGAAGCTCGGCCCGAGATGATCCACAACAGTCCTGGAGTCGTCAAAAACTCCTTCAAAAACCGGCACCGTCAACAACCCCGGCGGGACCGTTTGCTGAGATGATCGCGGTCGTGACCGCAGCTTTCGAGCCCGCGAAGTTCCTCGCCGCCGAGCCGGCGGTGCTCACCCACATCCGGATCGGCTACGCCCGGGTGTCGACCGGCGGGCAGAAGCTCGAGCGCCAGATCGACGCGCTCACCGCCGCCGGCTGCCGGCGGATCTTCGCCGAGAAGCAGTCCGGCCGCGACACCGACCGCCCCCAGCTCACCGCCTGCCTGGCCTTCGCCCAGCCCGGGGACACGCTCGTCGTGCCCGCCCTCGACCGGCTCTCCCGCTCCCTGCAAGACCTGATCACCACCGTGGGCGACCTACGCCGCCGCGGCGTCGGGTTCACCTCCCTGCACGATAACCTCGACACCACCACCCCCGGCGGCCGGCTCGTGTTCCACGTGTTCGCGGCGCTGGCCGAGTTCATCCGCGAGCTCATCGTTACTGGAACCCGCGAGGGCCTGGCCGCCGCCCGTGAACGCGGCCGCGTCGGYGGCCGGCCCACCGTCGCCACCCCAGAGATCATCCGCGCCGCCCGCGACATGCTCCCCAACCCGGACGCCAGCGTCACCTCGATCGCGAAGCTCCTCGGTGTCAGCCCCGGCACCCTCTACAACCACATCCCCGACCTCCGCGAACTCCGCGCCGCCGGCCGGACCCGCCACCAGCTCGACGCCGCCCCGCCGCAGGCCAGCTAGATCATCGCCGTTTGCGGCTGGTGACACGTTTCTTACCGGCACCCCATCTTGCGGTCATGGACGAGCTGTGGCDGGCGCTGCGCGGCGCCCCCGGCCTCGTCGAGCACGCCGACGCGCTCACCCGGCTCAACCGGGCCCGCGGCATGGCCAGCCTCATGGTCACCCATTCGCTGGCCGACCTCGACGCGCTACCCACCGAGGAGGACCGGGCCAAGGCCGCCGGCTTCATCGACCGGGCCGCGATCACCGTGCTCGCCGGCCTGCCGCCCCGCGAACTCGCCCGCGTCCAGCAGATCACCCCGCTGACCGACGCCGAGGAACAGCTCGTCACCTCCTGGAGCGCGCCGGACTCCTGGCGGGCCGGCGCCCGCCACCCCGGCCGCGGCAAATACCTGATCAAAACCGGGGGGAGGCTCGGGATACCCGTGCAGATGACCCTGCTGCCCGCCGAGGCGGAGCTGTACGACTCCGACGCCGCGATCCGCGACGCGGCAATGTGGGACGTGCGGTGAACGGCCGCGGGCCGGTCCTGCCCTGGGTGATCCTCGGCGGCCTGTGGGGCAGCATCGGCGTCGGCTGGCTGGCATGGATGACCGTCCGCCTGGCGGCCGTCGTCGGGGGCGGCCATCCACCGGCGTTCGGCGCGTTCGTCACCGCCGTGCTCGCCGGCGACGCCACCCGGGCCACCGGCGCAACCCCGGCCGGGTGGGTTGTGGTGTTCGCCGTGCTGGCCCTCGCCGCCGCCACCGCCCTGGCCGTCGTCGCCGTGCGCGCCGTGCGCCGGGCACGGCGGCGTCGGCGCCGCTCGGCACCCTGGCGGCTTGCCCTGCCCTCCCTCGCCGACCCGGCCGACCTGGCCACGCTCACCCCTGCCGGCGCCGCCGACCGTGCCCGCGCGCTGCGCCCCTCCCTGTCGGATGCCGATGCCCGCCGGCTCGGTGACGACGCCGGCCTGCTCCTCGGTGACCTGCTGCCCCGCGGGCTGCCGCTACGCGCATCCTGGGAGGACGTGCTCCTGGCGGTCATGGCTCCCCGGGCCGGGAAAACCACGGCGCTGGCGATCCCGATGACCCTCGCCGCGCCGGGCCCGGTACTCGCCACCGGCAACAAGGCCGACCTGTGGGCCGCCACCGCACAGGTGCGGGCCGGCGACGGCCGCCGGGTGTGGACGTTCGACCCGCAGGCCATCGCCCACGCCCCCCAGACCTGGTGGTGGAACCCGCTCGCCGCCGTGCACGCCGTCGAGGACGCCGACCGGCTCGCCGGGCATTTCCTCCAGGAGATCCGCGGGGAGAAAACCGGCGGGGACTTCTGGCAGGCCGCCGCCGGGGACCTGCTCGCCGCCCTGTTCCTCGCCGCCGCCACCAGCGGGCGCACCCTGCTCGACGTCTACGAATGGCTCAACGACTCCGCCAGCCCCGTCCCCGCCGAACTCCTCGCCGCCGGCGGCTACCCGGCCGTCGCCGCCGGGCTGCGCGGACGGCAGGCCGGCGCCCCCGAAACCCGCGAAGGCGTCTACGAAACCGCCCGCGCCGCCGCCCGCTGCCTACGCAACGACCGGATCCTCGCCTGGGTCACCCCCGGCCACACCGACCGTCACCTCGACGTGACCACGATCCCCGCCAGCCGCGACGTGCTGCACCTGCTGTCCAAAACCGACGAAGGCGCCGCCAGCCCGCTGGTCGCCGCGCTGACCGACCAGATCGTCCGCGCGGCCGTCACCGCCGCCGAACGCACCGGCGGCCGCCTCGACCCGCCGCTCGCCMTCGTCCTCGACGAAGCCGCGAACATCTGCAAGATCGCCGACCTGCCCGACCTGTACTCCCACCTCGGCAGCCGCGGCATCGTCCCCCTGACCATCCTGCAGTCCTACCGCCAAGGTGTGCGCGTCTGGGGCGAGGCCGGCATGGACGCCCTGTGGTCGGCGGCCACCATCAAAATCATCGGCGCGGGCATCGACGACCCCCGCCTCGCCGACGACCTCTCCCGCCTCGTCGGCGACCACGACGTCGACACCACCTCGATCAGCTACTCCGCGCAGGGTGCCTCCAGCACGGTCAGCAGCCGCCGCCAGCGCATCCTGGAGGCCGCCGACATCCGCGCCATCCCCAAAGGCCGCGCGCTGCTGCTCGCCACCGGCTCCCGCATCGCCGCGATCGCCCTGCGCCCCTGGTACACCGGCCCCCGCGCCACCGAGATCACCGCCGCCATCCGTACCGCCGAAGCCACCCTGACCGCCCGCGCCACCGGCGCCCACCCCGCCGGCGAGGAGGAGACCGATGACAGCCCCCTCACCCACCTCTGACCTGCAGGTGACACTCGACGCGCTCACCGCCCGCCTGGCCCGCCTGGAAACCGCCATCGACGACCACGACGCCGCTTTCAGCGACCTCACCAGCACCCCGACCGCCCCGGCGGGCAGCGCCGACAGCCGCGGACAGGAACAGCAGGAACAGGCCGACCCGCTCTACCCGGACGTGGTCGCGTTCGTCGAACAGTTCTTCGCCCCCGCCTTCGCCCGGCCACTCGGCGGGGAGTTCCGCTGGTGCCCCCACTGGTGGGACCACACCGAAGCCGGCCTCATCCTCGAGGCCTGCTGGCGCACCTTCGAACACTTCCGACTCAACCCGCAGACCGGCATCTCCGACTGGCTGACCCACCACCTCTACCCCCACCTGCACCGGCTGATGAGCCCCACCGGCCCGTTCGCCCGCTGCAACCCCGACCGCGCCACCCACCCCCATGAACCCGACCAGTCCCTGCGTACCGTCCCCCCATCCGCCGGCTGGCCCGCCGGCGCCCCGGAGGTCAACGACCCCTACGGCCACGACGGCGATGCCGGCGCCTATCTGAAATAAGGGCGTGGAGAATCCTGTCTCACTGACCGGCGGGAGAGGAGAAAGACAGCATGGAGAACACCGAAGAGTCCGTCGTGGGTGGCCTTACAGCCTTCGAATGGCATGACGCCACTGCGGCGTCCTGTGAGACTGCGGTCGAGGAGATCAACCAGGTTGTGGGGGGCTACGCCTCGCTGGTGTCGGCTGCGGCCGACGACCCGGGAGGTTCCAGCCCCACAGACGTCGCGGGGTGGCGGCAGCAGATGAAGGCATTTGCCGACCTCCGGCGGGAGCTGCGCCCCGACGACCCGCAGGCCGTCACCGAGGCGCGGCGTGCCTCCGCCGCGGCACTGCGCTACCTGGAGTCGATGCGTGGCCAGTGATGTTGACCGGGAGCGCTACCGGCTGTCCGAGGCCCGCAACGACCAGATCTTCCATGATCTGATCGTTCCAACGGAGTATGCCGGACGGCCGAGGCAGGCCGCKCCGGTCGTGGTGTTCCTCGCAGCACAGACGGGTGCCGGTAAGACCGCCACGGCGCTCATGGTGGCTCAGGCGCTCGACCGGCGCGGCGGAGCCATCCACATCGACCTGGATGTTCTCAAGCCGTATCACCCGATGTACCCGTCGCTCATGGCAGCGGACGACACCACAGCCGGCGCCTACACCARCATCGACGGACGCCGGTGGATGCAGAAGGCCCAGGAATGGGCTATCGACCACCGCATCGACGTGCTCATGGAGTCGGCGATGCGACTTCCGGACGAGTTCGAACATCCGGCGCGGCGTTTCGCCGCGGCCGGCTACCGCGTCGAGGTGGCCTTTCTCGCCGTCCCCGCGGCGCTGAGCCGGCTGGGGGTGTTAGACCGGTACTGGACGCAGGTCGCCGCACACGGTTACGGCCGRCCGATCGATCCAACCATTCACGACGCCTGCTTCGAGGCGATTCTTCGTGAAGCAGACGCCATCGATCTCCGAACAGTTCCCGTGCACACCACCAGCGTGTTCCGTCGCGSAAACACGTCTCTGTACCTGAACAGTCGCGAGCCCGACGGGTTGTGGCGGCACCCTCCGCGGACGGCTGCAGCGATCCACACCGAACGAACCCGGACATGGACCCCCACCGAAACACGCCGCTTTGCGCAGGCCGCGCGCAGAGTACATGCGCTGGCACGGGCCACGGTCGAGAAAGAGATGGTGGAGGACGTGATCGACCTGGCCCGTCCGCTGCTGGCCGCCCCCTGGACGAACTCCCCTCTCCCAGCGACGGACCTCCTGCCCTGCCTGGCCGGTGGCACCCTGGCYGCCGGCTTYCCTCGACCCCTCCAATCGATAGCAACCGCGAGAGTGCGGCAGGAGAGCAACCAGCGGATGCAGCCCCCGTCTCCACCATCGCCCCACCAAGAGGGCCACCCCCGCCGGTAATGACAATGCCGTAATGATCAGCATTCTTGCCTGCCTCCTCGAGGACTCGCCGCAGCAGGAGACCCGTCACAGCCGTAGCCGCCTCGCGCGGTCCGGCTGGGGGTCAGCGGCGTGGACCGGCCGTGCGGGGTGGCGTGGGGCCGGCCTCTGGGGTGCGGGGTGGGCTGGCGGGGCCGGTGGGTGGGGTGGGGCGAAGCGGGCTGGCGGGGTAGGCGGCGCGGCGGGTCTGCCCGGCGGAGCCGCCGCGGCTCTGCCGGGTCTGGGAGGAGGTGGTGGGGCGGCGGGGCTGCGGGCTGCGCGAGGTCACACGATCCTGTCGGTGGGCGGCGTTGTGCGCTTTTTGCGCCCGCTGCTGGGCCCAGCGGGGGGCGGTGGTGGGGTCGGCCAGCCAGCCGAGGCGGGCGTGCAACGTCGCCGCGGCTGTCGCTGCGTCCCGCCGTTCCAGTCCGCCGGCCATGCCGCGGGCATGGCGGAGCACGTCGGCGGGATGCAGGGACAGGTCGCGGGCAAGTGTGGTGAGCCGGCGGGCGAACGCGTCGAACGCGTCCGCCTCGCGGATCGCGTCCCGTAGCGCGGGCCTGTCCGCGAACACCGCGCTGACGGCCTGTTTGGCGGCGGCCCGGTCCTCGGCAGGCAGGTCGGTGGTGCGGTGCTGCCGGGCGGCAGAGTCCTGCCGATCGGCGCCGCGGTCCCGCGCGGACCCGTCTCGGTCGGCGCTGTTGCCCGGACCGTCGCCGTGAGGGAAGCGGCGGGCATGGTGGTGGGAGGCCCAGGCGTCCTGCTGGTCGCGGAGCCGGGCGGTTTCCTGCTCGGTCTTTCCGGATTTGCGTTCGACGAGGATCTGCGCGGCGAACGTGACGGCGGTCAGCGCTCCGATCGATTTCTCGGCGGCGGCGCTGACGGCGTCGGTCAGTGGATCCGGGTAGCTGGGGGGTGCCTGGGTGGGCTGCGGGTCGGTCACGAAAGGGACTCCAGGTCAGCGGGCACGGGACTGGTCGGCGGCGGTGTCCACCGAGGCGGGCCGGGGCGGCAGGGACAGGGCGGCAAGGACAGGGCGGGTGGAGGACGGGTAGGCGGCGGCGAGCGCCGCCGCGGCCCGCGGCCCCCCGGCACCCGGCAGGGCAGCGGCGGCGCTGATCTCGGCGGCGGACCGGTTGCCGGTGCCGCTGTGCAGACGGGCCAGCGCCGCGCCGGACAGGTCCCCGACGGCGTCGAAGACCGCGCCGATGACATCACTGGCGTCCAGGCCGATACGCCCGGCGGTATAGGAGACGAGTCCGCCGACGAGCGCGGGATCCTCGGTGGCGATGATCGGTGCCACCGCCCGCAGGGCGGTGAACTGATGTTCGAGGAAGCGGCGGTGGTCGTCGTCGAGCCAGGCAAGGCGCTGGTCAATGACGGCGGCGGCCAGGGGCCGTAGCCGCGCCGGGTCGCTCAGCGCGGCGCGCAGCGCGTCCGGGCCGGCGGTAGCCAGCAGCCCGGCGGGGTCGGCCCCGGCGGGCAGGTCGGCGTGGTGCAGGCGGGTGTCGAGGTCGCGTAGCACCTGGTAGGCGCGGGCGGCGGCACGCAGCCCGGCGGGGTCGGGGTCGTGGGCGACGGTGATCCCGTCCCGGCCGGGGGTGGCGGAGCCCAGCACACGGGCGTGGTCGGCGGTGAACGCGGTGCCGCAGGCCGCCACCGCGGCCAGGGCCCGGCCGGTCTGGCGGGCGGCGACGGCGACGGCGAGCACGTCGGTGGGCCCCTCCACGACGACCGGCCGGGCGCCGGCCGCGAGCAGGTCGCGCTGCTCGGCCAGGCCGAACAGCAGCCGACTTTTGTCGAAGAGAACCGTAGTGGGGCTGTTGAGGTATTTCGGGGTCTGCCCGTCAAGCGCCCGGCCGATGAACCCGACGATCCGCCCGTCGGGGTCACGCAGGCCGAACAGCAGCCGGTGACGGAACCGGTCCACCAGGGTGCCGCGGCGGGTACGAGCGGCCAGGCCGGMGTCGAGCAGCTCCTGCTCGGTGAACCCGAGGGCGTGCAGTTGGTCGACGAGCCCGGTCCAGCCGGGCGGGGCGTAGCCGACCATCCACCGCGGATCAGACGCGACGTCGGCCAGGCCCCGCTCGGCGAGCATCCGTCCGGCCGGGCCGTCGGCGGCGCCGGTGAGGTGCAGGGTGTACCAGCGGGCGGCTGCGCGGATCGCGTCGTAGAGCCGGGCATGCTCGGCGCTGGCCTGTCGGGGTGGGGGCGGTAGCGACGAGTCCGCGTGGACGCGCAGCGTCCGCGCCCGGGTGGCAAGGCCTTCGGTCCGGGGAGTGTTAGCGCGCCGGCGTGCTTCGCGGAGTTGCTGGGCACCCGGGCGCGGGCCGGGAGCCAGAGCATGGCCCAGCCGGTCGGCGGCGCTCCACACCCGACGGGTGGCCTCACGGACGACGCCGGCCGGATCCGCTCCGGCGGCCCACTGCCGCGGATCGGGCAGGGCATCAGGGACGGGCAGGGGGACACCGGCGTGGGCGGCGACGAGGTAGGCGACGCTAAGCGCCTCGGCGCGGTCCCGCCCGACGCAGTCGACCTGCGGGCCAAGATCCGGGTGCAGCATCAGGTGGGCGGCGGCATGCGCGAGATCCTGCATGATCCCCAGATCCGCGAGGAACGTCGGGGGGTGGGTGACCGTGCGGTGGACGCGGTCCATCCGCACCTGGCCACGCTCGCCGGCGGCGAGGCTGTAGCCGCGGGCGTGGAACAGGCGGGTCAGCGGGTCGACGAGCAGGGCAGCGTCCCGCACCGGGTTTGCTCGCGTGCGGGCCTGCCCGGCCAGCGCCAGCCACCGGGCCCAGCCGTCGCGGCTGCCCGCCTGCGCGGCCGCGGCCGACAGGTGGGCAGCGACCTGCGGCTCGACCGGTCCCGGTCCGCTCACCACGGCCGGGAGCCAGCCGACGACTCCACCGCCGCTAGGCGGCGGTGCAGTGCCGCGACAGTGTCGGTCAGCGCCTCGTAGGCGGCGGTCAGATCCTCGATCTGCTGCTGCTGGGCGTCGAGCAGGGTCTGCTGGTCATCGAGACGCTGACGCAGAGCGGCATCGGTGTCAGGCATGGCGGGCGGCTCCTACCGGTGAGGGCGGGTGGGCGGCGTCGGATCAGCCAGGGTCGACCGGGCGTCCTGCGACGGTGCGGCCACCGTAGAAGCCCGCACCGCGGCGGTGCGGGGGCGCGGCGGGCTCAGGGCGGCGGTATGCTGGCGCAGCGCATCGCCGGCGGCCTGGGCGTCGCGGGCGGCGTCGAGGGCCTGCTGGGCGCGGCGCAGCCGGGCGATGGCCTCGGCAAGCTCGGCCAGGGCGAGCAGCAACTCGGCGGCATCGTTGCGTTGCCCGCCGATCCGCCCGAGCGCACGCAGCAGCCGCGCCTGCCCACGCAGCAGATCGGCAGTCCCATCGGCGTGGGGGGTACGGCCGTAGGGGGCAGCGCCGGCCTGCACCAGACGGCGGGCGGCGCCGTCGAGCACACCCGGCCCGCCTCCGCCGAACAGGTGGGCGGCGGCGCCGGCGAGGTCGCCGGCGGCATGCGCGGCCGGTTCCCCCGTCCCCGCGGCGGCCGGATCGGTGGCGGCGGTGTGGATATGGCCGGCAGCGACGCGGGCGGCGCGGGCCGCGTCGGCGACCGTCTGCCGGCGGGCGGCCGGATCGACGATCCGCCGCCCCTCCGCGACGTCGCCATCCGCGGGTGGGGTCCAGCGGCGGGCGAGTTTCGGCAGGGACAAGTCGGCGCCCAGCCTCGACCCGCCGTACCAGACTGGCTGCCCGTCGCCGGTCAGATCATCGGGCCACGCCACCGCGTAGCCGGTGATCTCACCAGGGTCCCGGTCACTGTGCCGCCAGCGGACCAGCAACCCGTCCCGCTCGAGCGCGGCGGCGAAACTGTCCCGGTCATGCGCGCTCACCGCGGCCGCGCGCACCGTGCGGGCCAGCCGGACCCGCACCGGCTCCTTCTGCCCACGCCGGGCAGCTTTCTCGCGTTCGGCGCGGGTCGTCTGGGGGCCGACGGTGCGGTTGGGTGGGCGGGTGCGGCGGAGGCCGTGGCGGATCTCTGCGTCCCGGCACACCTCCCCTACCCGGTGGTAGTCGGAGTCCGGATGAGCCCGTCGCCCGTCGCCACGGGCCAGTACGACGACGAGGTGGACGTGGTTGTCAGCGTGGCGCACCGCAGCCCACCGGCAGCCGTGTGGATCGTCGGCCGGGGCCAGACCCGTGCGCACGACCATGTCCGCGCACACCTGCCGCCACTCGGCGTCGGTGAGCGTCCGGTCCTCGGGTGCGGCGGAGATCGACAGATGCCACACGATCGCCTTCGGACGGATCTGCGGTGGGGTGAGTTTGATGAACTGGTTCATCCACCGGCCCAACGGGCCTATGTCGCGGCTTCCGTCAGGCAGGCGTGGTGGTTCGAGGAGTTCGTGGTCGTCGAAGGCGCCGACCAGATGTGGGTCCACGTGCTCCTYCGACTCGCGGAACAGGTAGTAGAGCAGGCCGTGGACCTCCTTCCCCCGCACCACCTTCCCGATCATGGAAGTTTCGCGGCGGTCCGGTCTGCGGCCCGCTCCACCCGTTCCGCGTGGGCGAGCACGATCCGCARCACTTCCTCCAACCGGGCGGGAGGCTCACCGACGGTGTGGAAGCGGGCGACGAGCTGGTTGAGGTTTCCTCCCACGCGGCGTAGCTGAGCGGATGCCTCGGCCAGATGGACCAGGGCGTCCCGCCACGGCGTCTGGGTCGGCGGTCGCGTGTTGCGTGCCACGGTGAGGGCTGCCTCGGCGATGTAGCCGCTGAGGCTCATCTGGACGCGTCCGGCTGCCTCGCGCAACTCGGCGAGTTCGTCGTCCGCGAGCCGTATCCGGTACACCGCCCGGCCCTGTCCCGGGGGCCGGTAGCGGCGCGGCCGCGCAGACAGGCCGCTGCCGTCCCCACTCGTGCCGGTCACGGCCGCCCTGTCCGCGCCCGCCGGCGCGGACCCTCCATCCGTGGGACGGATGGATATCTTGCTGCCGCGATCTGAGGTGACAGGGCCCGGCGGCGGCTGCCAGCGTGGCCCGGTCCAAAGCGGCGGCTGGACGGGGCGGTCGCCGCGTTTTCACGGCAGGAGACGGTGAGGCGATGGCAACCCAGGCAACCCGAAAGGCCGCGGAACAGGCGGCGCTTGAGGCACTGGGCGGGCGGGTGGCCGCGATCGGCGACCTCGGTCTCGCGGCGGCCCGGCGCGCCGACGCCGCCGACGGGCCCGCGCGGGCAAAGGCCCGCACGGCCGAGCTGCTCGCCGCCGCCCGCGCCGAAGGACGCGCTCTGACCGACGCCGCCGTCGAGGAAATCGCGGCCGCGGACGACGACTACGCGGCCAGACGCGCCGCCGCGGTGGACGCCGGATGGACCGAGCAGGAGCTCGCCGCGCTGAACTACCCGCCGCTGTCCCGGCGCCGACGTACCTCGCCGTCCACCCCTACGGCGGCGCCGACAGGCCGCCCCACCAGCGCGGACAGCCGCCTGCCCACGCAGGACATCCCTGCGACGGACAGTGCGGAAACCTCGGCCTGATCGTGACGTCACGCAGCCAGAGAAGTGCATGATCTCCCCTCGGACCTGCTGTTTCCCCCATAATGCTCCGCCATGTGAGCATGTCACCCGTTAGCGTCACGGACAACGCAAAACGTGCACGGCAGACGACGGGTTCGGAAGCGGTCCAGGGAGGCGGCTATCGTGGCACGACGGCGACGGACGGTGCCGATCTCGGCCCTGCTGGGGCAGATGTCGTTCGACGACATGTATCCGCCCTCGCCGCCGCCCTGACCGAACAACGTGTGCTGACCGCCTCCCTGGCGACCGCCGGCGTCGGCCAACGAATCACCGTCGATGTCGCTACCACCCGAGTCGGCAATATTCTCGACGCCACTCTGGCCATCGACGGCAAGCAGGCTGCCGCAGTCCGACTGGATGTGGCCGCATCAGCCGAGGAAGGCCTCCTCGACAAGTGGATCACTCTGCACACCGACGTCAGGACACCACTATCCGACTGGGCACCTGTCCACGCTGGTCTGCGCCGCATTCAAACCGCTCCCCCGTTTCCCGCGGCGGCCTGGACGGTGCTGGTGTCCACCTCGCCCGACAGGCAGATCTGGACACTGYGTGGCCTACGCATCGTCTTGCGCGAGGGCGATGCGGCCGACTTCGCCATGCATGAGGCTGAGAAGGCCGTCGAGGCGGACCGCCGCGATGGCACGGATCTGCATGATCGGGCGCACTACCGCGTCGAAATCTTTGACCGCGACGCCAGCGGTCTTCTCGTCGTCGCGGTCCACGACCACGCACCGCTGGCGGTGGCCGGCGTACCGGCCGCAGCAGCAGGGCTCGACGTCGAAGACCTGCCCTACCTGCCCGACGATCCCGAGCATGCCGCTACCGGTACGCAGGGGGCCGCGCCGGCGCTGGCCGGGCCGGCGGAACCCGTGCGCTACGCCCTRAGCCGCAGCGCGACGACCGCTCCCCTGGTCCTGACCGAGAACGACGTGGAGATAGCCCGGGTGCGCATCGACCCCGGCAGGGCGTCGACGGAGAACCGGCAGATGCTGCGCGACTGGGTCAGTCTGCACACCGGGCAACCGGCGCCGCCGGTCGACTGGCTGCAGTTGCGGCGCGGACGGTGGGAGTTCGACGCCCCAGCGCCGGCGGCAGGTCCGACCGCCGGGCCACGTGGGCAGCTGCTCGTCTCCGCCGACGGTGGACAGAGCTGGGTGCTGTACGGCGTCGGAACGCCCCGGGCTGACGCCGACCCGCACCGTGTGGCCGAAAGCGTCGTGGCACACGAGATCGCCCGCCTGCGCGGGCAGGTCGGGGACGATGCGGCACTTCTGGTCCGCTGCGAGATGTACAGCCCGGACCGCCAGATCGTCGCCGTCGACAGCCGGGATCTGCGCGGCGACGTCAACGCGACCGCGGCGGGGACAGTGCCGGCCGAGGGACAGGATCCACCACGCTACCGCGGCGAGCTGTACGGGCCGGACCGCGCCCTACGGCGTACCTACGAGCATCCCGCAGAGCCCCGCCCGGCCCCCGCCCGTCCGCCCGCCGTGGCCGGCCTGCTCGGCGCTGCTTTCCCTCCCACCCGGGCGGGCGTCACGCCGGCGTCGCCCCCGTCACCGTCCGACTCGGCTGCATCGACGATCCCGGCGTCGCCGACGATCCCGGGCAGGCCGCCCCATACCGGCAGGTGACAGCGCCGTCGGCGCGGTCACGTGAGTCAGATGGTGGAGATCCGCTGCCACATCCGGCCGGGCGTGCGGCCCGCAGGTAGGTGTACACGGTCTCGCGGCTGATGCCGAACGCCTTGRCCAGGTCGGACTTCCGCGCGCCGCCGGCGGCGCGCTCGCGCAGATCACGCGCCTGGTCGGGGGTGAGGGCGGGTTTGCGGCCGGTGTAGACGCCGCGCTGTTTGGCGGCGGCGATGCCCTCGCGCTGGCGTTCGAGGATGAGGGCGCGTTCGAACTCGGCGAACGCGCCCATGACCGACAGCAACAGGGTCGCCATCGGCGAGTCCTCACCGGTGAAGGTCAGGCCCTCCTTGACGAACTCGACCCGCACGCCCTTGCCCGTCAGCATCCGCACGGTGCTGCGCAGATCGTCGAGGTTGCGCGCGAGGCGGTCCATCGAGTGCACGAGCACGGTGTCGCCGTCGCGGACGAACGCGATCATCTCGCCGAGCTTCGGCCGGTCGCTGTCCTTCCCGGACGCCTTGTCGACGAACACCCGCTCGACGTCCACCCCGTCAAGTTGCCTCACCGTGTTCTGGTCGGCACTGCTGACTCTGACGTAGCCGACCCGCATCCGCCCTGACCCCTTCCGCACCCTGAAATGTCAGGATGGACTCTAAGAACCAAGTAGACATACGTCAAGAAACGCTGCGACGGACTCTAACCTGACACTTCTCGCGCTAGTTGATCGTGTGGTGTTGGGGTGTACCCCAACCGGACGCGAAACCGCCGACGCCAATCCGCCCTCTGTCCGGGGGCTGGCTGCGGCGTGGCGAGCCTCGACGAACGCGATGACATCACGGTGGTGGTAGCGCACAGTGCGCCGTCCATCGGGTTGTCTCGCCAGCGGTCGGTCTGTGGGATGGGTGATGGTCTCGCGGCCGCGCGGGCCTCCGAACCCCTGACTCGCATTCACCGGCCCGTTCAGTCAGCAGGTGCGCACAGGCCGTAATAGGGTTGTGTGCTGGAAACGCGGATTGTGCCGGTTTGATCATGTATGGCAGTGGAACGGGGGTGCGGGTGKACACGGATGTTGTGCTGGTTCGGCACGGAGAGGCGCACTGCAATCTCGCGGGCATCGCTRGCGGCGACCGGGGCTGCACCGGGTTGACGCTGCGGGGGCGTGGCCAAGTAGACCAGGCGGGCCGGCGGCTGGAATGGATGCACCACGACCGCCAGTTCGATGTGGTGTATGCCGGGCCGCGGCGACGGGTCCRTGAGACCGCCGCCGTGATCTCCCCACGCCTTGGCTTGACGCCGCACATTGAGCCACGTCTGTCCGGCCCGGCGCATGGTGACGCCGACGGCAAGCCGTGGACGGATATCTGGGAGGCRTTCGGCTCGAGTCCTGCTGACCAGCCGGACCGCCCGTTCGCTGCCGGTGCCGAGAGCTGGAACGCGTTTCTCGCCCGGGCGACCGATTGTTTGCAGAACATCGTCACGCGTCACGCTGGCGAGCGGATTCTCATCCTCGCGCATGCGGAAACCGTCGAGGCGATGCATACCCTGCTGCTGGGTCTACCCGCCGGGTCCTCGGCGCGGGTGGCCTTCACTGTGGCGCATGCTTCTTTGACCCGCTGGGTGCACCGTACTCCCGAGATCGGCTCGGCTCGGTGGACGTTGGTTTCCCACAACGACACCGCCCATCTCATCGCCTTACCGACGACGGGTTTCGACGACGTTCAGGACGGCGACTCGTGACTCCTTCTGCTTCATCGTCATCGGCTGAGCGCGTTCGTCATGCCTGGCAKGAACGGACGGCAAGCCAGGCACGACTGCGTATCGCCGACCGTTCGCTTGGCCGTGTAGCACTGGCCGCGGCTCGCGAGGATGCCGCGATGGGCCTGCCCCTGGTCATCCTGAGCGATCCGACAGTGCGTGGTGCACTGGACGCGGCGCGGCTGCATGCCCCCGGCCCGTATCTTCACGAGGGACGGTGGGAACTCGCCGATGTCATCGATCTGTATGTGTGCGGCGACCTTCCCAGTGAACGGCTGGTAGAGATCCTCGCTATCTGGCCATACCAAGCCCATGACCCTCACCGGGATGAGGCTCAGCCATGGTCGGACAGCTTCGCTGTCGTGGAGGCGGCTGGTGATGCCGGCCTGCTGCCGCGGCCGCTCGTCGCCCAAGTACGCCGCCACCRTAGCGACCTGACCTGATAGACAGATGGCCTCCTCGGACGAGTACCGGAGCTACGCCCACACGCTGGAAACTCTGCTTGCGCCCGGCGGGATCCTGTCGACCAGATCTCCCTACGCCACCGCAGACCAGGCCCTGCCCGGTGGTGTTCCCAGCGAGCAACGTGCCGCGATCTATGACCGGGTCGTCGACCGCTACCTGACAGCTCACGTCGCCCAGCACGGCCAACTGCCCCATCCTGGCCGACAGCTTAGCCTGATCGTCGGGCCGCCTGGTGCCGGCAAATCCTCAGCCCTGACCGCTGCCGGGGCCCAGGGGATGGAGCTGTCCGGGACACTGATGCTCGAACGCGACGAGCTGATGCGCATACTTCTACACGAGCTGGCTACGCAGGGGACTCTGCCTGTCCCTCACGAGCTACGTGACGGCCTCGACGGAATACCTGTCGTACCCGCCGAACTCCATGATCTGATCAACGCCGAAGGAACCTATCTCGCGCACAGAGTCGCCGCCGTCGCACGGATGCAGGACTGGAATGTCGGATGGCAGAACACCCTCGGAGATCTAAGCGGAATGCAGGCCKGTATCGCGGAGTTCCGTCGGGCCGGATACGGACCACCACAGGCCATCTGCCTGGAGGCATCCGAGCAAGTTCTCCTCGACCGTACCTACCAGCGGTGGGAAAGCGGACGCCGTGACGTAGAGGCCGGCCGCGACACTCTTGGCCGCCATTGGGTCACCCGCGCCGGGCTGTCGAGTGCCTTCCGCGACCAGAATGGATCGACAACGACAACGCCGGCGAGCAGCCACCGGCTCGCCGTTCTTGAGCAAAGCGGCCAGACCGGACGCATCATCGTCATCAACACGACCGAGTTTCCCGGCCGCGTCGTGCACGACACCGCTACACACGGAGCTCTTCGAGAGCGTATTGCCCGGYCGGACGCGGCGAAGATCATACGGCGGGCTTTCCCTCCCCCGGAGAGGACACCCCCTGGACAGGATGGCAGGCGTCGGCCGCAGCCTCCCCCGGAGACGGGGAACTCACCGCGGCCCCACCGATGAAGATGATCTAGATAGATCGCCATGTAACCCGGTGAAGCCGGCGGGTCTACCGGCCAGACCGCCGCGGCCCGGCCGTCTCTGGCCCGGGTGAGACGCCCGTACGGGGTACGGGCGCCGACGTCGGGGGCCGGACACTCGGCTGAGAGGAGGCGGGGTAGGCCGCGCCGAGCAGACCACGCACGCCCGTCAGGCGGGGTTCGGCGGGAAGGTCGTAGGTCCGGTACAGAGTGCGATCAATTCCGTACAGCTCGCAGAGGTACCGGGGGGATCCTGCCCGGCGAACACGCCGGCGGCGCGGTCCCGGTCGGCCAGGTTGCGGGTGACGCGCTCCAGGAACGAGGCGGGGATCGGGCCAGGCGCGGGGGTGACGATGTGGCGCACTGTCCAGTTCGGAGAGYGAGACAAACCGTGGGAGGTCAAGCAGCGCTCGTGATCGGCTGTCATGTCCCCCGCGTCCGAGCTGACCAGCTGCTGGYGCGGTCGCCCTACTTGGGGTGCCGGTAAGGGGTCCGAGGAAGAACCGCGCAGGATTGAACGGTTAGGGCGGTTCGGTCGCTGGCGGTCGCCGGGTCGATGATCTGTGTGTGCCGGTGGAGTTCCTGACGGATGAGCAGGTTGCGGCGTACGGGCGGTTCGATGGTGAACCTGTGCGGGCTGAGTTGGAGCGGTTCTTCTTTCTGGATGACGCCGACCGGGAGCTCGTCGTCCGGCGCCGGGGCGAGCACTCGCGTCTGGGGTTCGCCGTTCAGCTGGGCACGGTGCGGTTCCTTGGGACGTTCCTGAGCGATCCGCTGKAGGTGCCGTGGGTGGTGGTGGACTATCTCGCGGGCCAGCTGGACGTTGCGGACTCGTCGGTGGTGAAGCGGTACACCGAGCGGCTGCCGACGCAGCATGAGCATGCTCGGGAGATCCGGTCGGTCTACGGCTACCGGGACTTCGCCGACCCGCAGGCAGCCACGGAGCTGCGGGCGTTCCTGGCGAGCCGGGCGTGGACGCAGGCAGAGGGTCCGGTGGCGCTGTTCGGTCAGGCCACGGCGTGGCTGCGCCGTAGCCGGGTGCTGTTGCCAGGGGTGAGTGTTCTGGCCCGTCTGGTGGTCTCCGTGCGCAGCGAGGCCACCGACCGGGTGCACCAGGAGCTCGCCGTCGCGGCTGAGCAGGCCGATCCGCAGTTGGCCGGACGGCTGCGCAGTCTCCTCGAGGTGGCGCCGGGTGCCCGGGTAAGCGAGCTGGAGCGGCTGCGGCGGGGGCCGACGCGGACGTCGGGGCCGGGCTTGGAGCGGGCGCTGTCACGGGCCGGCGAGGTCATCGTGGTGGGCGCCGGCGCGGCGGATGTGTCGGGGGTGCCAGCGAACCGGCTGGCGACGCTGGCCCGCTACGGCCTGGCGGCCAAGGCGCCGCTGCTACGCGAGCTCGCCGAGCCGCGGCGTACCGCGACCCTGCTGGCGACGGTGCGCGGTCTGGAAGCGGCGGCGGTCGACGACGCCCTGGACCTGTTCGACGTGCTGATGGCCACCCGGCTGCTCAACCCGGCGCGTCGCGCCGCGCAGCAGGAACGCCTCGCCGTCCTGCCGAAGCTGGAGAAGGCGTCGGTCACCCTCGCCGGCGCGGCGTCCGCGCTGCTGGGCCTGCTGGCCGGCACGGCCGGCGAGGCGCTCGACGTCGCCGCAGCCTGGGCGGTCGTGGAGCAGGTCGCGCCGCGGGAACGGGTGCTGGAGGCCGCCGCTCTGGTCGAGGAGCTGGTGCCCGGCGACGCCGGCCTGGAGACGGTGATGCGCGCCGAGCTGGCCCGCCGTTACGGCACGGTCCGCCCTTTTCTCCTCCTGCTCGCCGAGGCGCTGCCGCTGGCAGCGACCGGCGACGGCCAGCCGGTCCTCGACGCGGTCCGGCTACTGCCGAACCTGGTCGGCCGTCGCCGGATCCGCCCGGACGAGGTCGACATCGATCTGGTGCCGCCGGTGTGGCGGCGCGCGGTGCTGGCCAACCCGACGTTGCCGGCTGGCACGGTCGACCGCGACGGCTACGTGCTGTGCGTGCTGGAGCAGCTGCATCGGGCGCTGCGCCGGCGCGACGTGTTCGCCGTGCGTTCGCAGCGATGGTCTGACCCGCGGGCCCGGCTGCTCGCCGGCGAGGGATGGGATCGGGTCCGCGGCGAGGTGCTCGCCGGTCTCGGCCTGGCCGCCCCGGTCGAGACCCACCTGCGTGAGCTCGCCGGCTCGTTGGACGCCGCGTGGCGCCAGACCGTCGACCGGCTCGCCGAGGCCGGACCGGACAGCCCGGTGCGGGTCGAGCCGGCGGCCGACGGGCGGATGCGCCTGGCCGTGAGCCGGCTGGAGGCGCTCGGGGAACYGGACAGCCTGGTCGCGCTGCGGGCGACAACCGCGGCGATGCTGCCCCGTGTCGACCTGCCCGATCTGCTGCTGGAGGTGCACGCCTGGACCGGGTTCCTCGGCGCCTACACCCATCTGGGCGGGTCGGGCAGCCGGATGGAGAACCTGCACATCTCCCTCGCAGCGCTGCTGGTCGCCGAGGCATGCAACGTCGGGCTGACCCCGGTGACCAAGCCGAGCGAGCCGGCGCTGAGCCGCGACCGGCTCTCCCACGTCGACCAGAACTACCTGCGCGCCGACACCCACGCCGCGGCGAACGCGGCTCTGATCACCGCCCAGGCACAGATCGGGCTCGCCCAGGCATGGGGCGGGGGGCTGGTCGCCTCCGTCGACAGACTGCGGTTCGTCGTCCCGGTCCGCACGATCAACGCAGGACCCAGCCCCCGCTACTTCGGGCTCAAACGCGGCGTGACCTGGCTGAACGCGGTCAACGACCAGGTCGCAGGGATCGGCGCGGTCGTCGTGCCCGGCACTGTCCGTGACTCGCTCTACATCCTGGACACGCTGCTCACCCTCGACGCCGGGCCGAAGCCGGAGATGGTCGCGACCGACACCGCCAGCTACTCCGACATCGTCTTCGGCCTGTTCCGCCTGCTCGGCTACCGGTTCTCCCCGCGGATCGCGGACCTGTCCGACCAGCGACTGTGGCGTGCCACCCTGCCCGGCGACGCCGAGGGCGACTACGGGCCGCTGAACGCCATTGCCCGGCACCGGGTCAACCTCGCCCGCGTCGGTGTCGTGCTGTGGAACACCCGCTACCTCGACGCCGCCCTCACCGCACTGCGCACCGCAGGCCACGACGTGCACGACCTCGACGTCGCCCGGCTGTCCCCGCTGGCCGACCGGCACATCAACATGCTCGGCCGCTACGCCTTCGCCGCCCCGCCCACCGGCACGGGTCTGCGCCCTCTGCGTGACCCGGGCGAGAACGATCAGGAGGAGTCATGACCGAGGATGGCGACCGGCCAGCGGGGCAGGACACGGCGGTGCCTCGGATTGGCCGCCCGACCGGGCGCACACGAACCTTCCACGGCCCGGTGCGGGTCGAGATCGCCCACGAAGGCTCCGCCACCCAGGTCGTCAGCTTCTACGGCAGCGAGGAGTCCGACCTGCTGCACGCCGCCGGCGACTGGATGAACGACCATCTCTACGCGGTGATCCTCGGCTTCGGCTTCGCGGACCTGCGCTATGACGACGACGGCGACAAGCTACCGCCGCAGCTGCGGCTGACGATGACGGTCGACATGTCCTACTACCGCTGATCAACGGCGCCGATCGAGCCGCGTGGGCCTGGTCAGGAGGCCGGCTGGTCGATACCGGGCAGCGGCCGCTCCAGCAGCCGGGTACGGAGCGCGAGGCGGTGATAGTCGGGGTTGAGATCGATCCCGACGTAGCGGCGGCCGAGCTGCAGCGCGACCATGYCGGTGGTCGCCGACCCGGAGAACGGGTCGAGCACGACCCCGCCGGGCGGGCAGCCGGTCAGGATCGCCCGCCGCGGGATCTCGGGCGGGAACACGGCGAAGTGCGCGCCGGGGAAGTTGGCGACCGGGATCTGCCAGACGTCRCCCGGATTACGGCCGGCTTGGTGGGCGGCGAAGTCGCGGTCGGCGGYCGTCACCGACGACTCGGGGTTGCGGCCCCGCCGGCCGGGCACACCCTGCTTCCTGCGCTGGGCCCACTCAGCACCGCCGGTCGGGTCGACCGGTGTCTCCCGGACGGGGTCGAGGTCGAAGTGGTAGCGCGCCGAGCGGGTCAGCAGGAACAGCGTCTCGGTACGCGAGGCGAACCGGTCGGTCACCGACTCCGGCATCGCGTTCGTCTTGGCCCACACGATCGCGTTGCGGACCGTCCAGCCGGCGTCCTGCAACGCGAACGCGACCCTCCAGGGGATACCGAGCAGGCTCTTGTAGGGCGCGGCCGCGGTGGTGTTCCGCCGCGGCGGAATCAGCTCGGCCCGGTCGGCGCGGCGTGTCAGGCCCACCGACGGGCCGCCGTTGGCCTTGCCCGCGTAGCTGTCGCCCAGGTTCAGCCAGCACRTCCCGTCCGGGTGCAGCACCCGGCGAACCTCCGTGAACACCTCGGCGAGCCGGGCGACGTAGGCCGCGGGCGTGGGCTCCAGGCCGATCTGGCCGGGCTCGCCGTAGTCACGCAACCCGAAGTACGGCGGCGAGGTCACCACACAGTGCACCGAGGCGTCCGGCAGACCCCGCAGGACCTGCGCCGCCTGGCCGACCGGAGAACCCATGACCACCGACGTCGCTCCGCCCGCGACCACCGAGGAGCTCATCGCCTGGCTCCGCGCCGAGGCCACCCGCCAGCCCGAGGCTGCCGGCCGGTTCCTGGACCGGGCCGCCGAACTCGAGACCGCCGAGCGCTGCGTCGATCCCTGGTGCGACCACCCCGTGGACGACCACGGCCGGTACGGCTGCGTCATCGCACGCTGCCGGTGCCACGTCGCCGGCCCGGCCACCACCGAGGACGACATCGTGGTGGGACCGCGAACCGACTACGACCCGGACCATCAGCCGCACGCCTGAACCGCCGCTACCCCGAGAGGACGTGGTCGGTGACGACCAGCGCCACCGCACCACCCACCGGCCGCGGCCGGCGCGGYGGCGAACGCCCGCCCGACCGGTACGCCGAGCTGTTCGCCGCCTACCGCGCCGAGCTCGACCACGTCCGGCTCGCCGAGCACTCCCGGCGCRCCTACGCCTCCCGGGTCGCCGGGTTCCTGCGCTGGCTCGACACCGACGGCGCCGCCGCGGACCCCACCGGCGCCGACCCGCTGTCCGACGCGCACGCCCGCGACTTCGCCGTCCGCGACTACCGGGCCCACCTGCTCACGGTCGCGAAGAAGCGGCCCGCGACCATCAACGCGCACCTGACCGCGCTCGACCACTTCTTCACCTGGCGCCACCTCGGCCGCGCCGTCGTCGACCGCGCCGACCTTCCCGAGCAGGCCCCTCGCGCCCTGACCGACGACGAGGCCCGCCGCGTGCTGCGCGCCGCCGAACGGCTGCCCTCGCTACGCGACCGCACGATCATCGAGCTGCTCTACAACACCGGCGTGCGCTGCGCCGAGCTCGTCGCCCTCGACCTCGACGACGTGCCCGTCACCGCCCGCACCGGAGCCGTCCACGTCCGGGCCGGCAAGGGCCGCGACGGCGGCAAGCCGCGCACCATCCCGGCCAACCCCCGGGCCCGCCGGGCGCTGACCGACTGGAAACCCGCCCGGGCCGCCTGGCCGAACGCCGAGGCCGACCCGGCGCTGTTCCTCAACCGCTACGGCCGCCGCCTGTCGACCCRCACCGTCGACCAGGTCGTCGCCGACCTCGGCCGCTCCGTCGGGATCGACGACCTGACCCCGCACGTCCTGCGGCACACCTTCGCGACCGCCATGCTCCGCCGCGGYGCCGACCTCGTCCTGGTCGCCGAGCTCCTCGGCCACGCGCGCACTGACACCACGCGCGTTTACACCAAGCCCACCGAGGCCGACCGCCTGCGCGCCGTCGAACTCCTGCCCGGCGACTCGTGAGCCCCGGACGGCGCTAAGCGTTCAATCCTGCGCGGTTCTTCCTCGACCCCCGGATCCCGTTACACGCGGCGAGCGTGCTGACCCCGACGGGCGCGGTGTGCCTGCTCGGCGGGCGAGGCAGCGGCAAGACAACCGCCCTGCTCCACCTGCTGACCGGCGTCGCCGGGCCGGTGGCACTGGTCGCGAACTCGCTGGCGTTCCTCAACCCCGCCGGCCCGGTCCAGGTCCACGCCCTACCGACCACGATCGGGCTGCGCGCGCCCACGATCGCCCTGTTCCCCGCCCTCCGCGACCTCACCCGTGCCACCGGCACCCTCGCCGACGAGGAGAACMGTACCTACCTGCCCGCCGCCACGGTCGCAGCGGCGTTCACGGTGGCACGCGCCGCCGGCGGGCCGGTCACAGCGTTCATCGACATGGCGTTCCGCGAGGCGAGACCAGCGGTCTGGCGGAGGCTGGACACCCGGCAGGGCACCACGGCTCTGACCGCCGCGCGTCTCCCCGACGGTCTCCTCGACGATCCCCACGAACACGCACGCCTCACCGCGGACCACGCGCGGGGGCATCGTCGACGACTACGTGAGTGCGCGAAGTCGGTCGCAGCCGCMCGCTGCGAGTCGGGAACGGACACCCCGACAGTGCTCGGCCGCGGGGTCACGGACCTGGTCGCTCAGGCGGCGCGGTGACCGATGCCGTGGCGTAGCCGATGGTCCAGCTCCCACAGAGCGGTGCGGTTGGAATCCCACTGCACGACCTTCACCGCGTCGTCGAGGCCGAACCAGCCGAACTCGGTGTGCTCGTCCGACAACGTCACCTCGGCGTCCTCCGCACGGACACCGAACGCGTACTCCGGGATCACCAGCACGTCCGGCCCCCAGGTGAACTCCCCGGTGACGTAGACGACGGGGATCGTGGCCCGCGCGTCCAACACGATGAACTCACGTTCGCCGACCAGACCGGCCTCCTCGGCGGTYTCCCGCCGGGCTGCCTGCGCCGGGGACTCACCCGCCTCACCACCACCGGCGACACCCTGCCAATAGGCGGCATCAGCACGCCGGAACAAGGCGTACTCCGTGCCCTGCCCGGTCTGCCGGTAGGGCAGGACCAGAACCTGAAACGCCGCACGGCCACCCACAGTGTCGGTCACCACACCATCGTAGGACGGCGCCCTCGGCCGACCACCGAAGCCACGGCTGACCAGGAACCGCGCCCGCAACGCGACACGTGACCAGCCAACACAAGATCATCCGCGTTTGCACCTGGTGACAGGTTTCTTACCGGCACCCGGTCTACGTCTCCGTCGGCCGCCGCCGCGCCGGCCTCGTCAACCTCTACTGCGTCGCCCACCTTCGCCGCTACTTCCCGCGGGCGAGGCTGTCGAACCCGGTCCAGCTGGAGTACTGGGAGAAGGCCTGGCTCGACCGGTTCCGCGCGCTCTACACAGCCCACCGGGAACTGGCCACGGCGTGGGCGCGAGCGCGCGACACCCCCGGCCCCGACGCCGACACCCGGCTGRCCGAGGCCTACACCGCCTGGGACGGCGCGATCGAGGCGATCGACACCGCCCGCCGCGAGCAGCAGGCCTCCCCAGGGCTACAGCCCGCGGCGAAGGACGCCCTCGCCACCCTCGAACGCGAGTGGGACGGGGTCGTCGCGCACCGCGACTACCCCAYGGTAGATCTTGACAACAACGCCGCGGAGCGCGCCCCGCGCCACCCGGTCGTGACCCGCAAGAACGCCTACGGCTCCCGCACCGACGACGCCGCGGYCCTCGCCGCCGCCGTCTGGACCGTCCTGGGCACCGCCGAGAAGCACGGACTGAACACGCTGACCTACCTGACCGCCTACCTCGACGCCTGCGGCCGAGCCGGCGGCAAACCCCCACAGGGAACCGACCTCGACCGGTTCCTGCCCTGGCTGGCCAGCCCCGACGACCTCGCCACGTGGAAACAGCCACCCGGCTGACCACCACCCGGCGCGGCGTGACCCACAGTCACGCCGCCCACAACCATGCCCTCACACGACTTCCGAATACTTACTCACAGGCCGTGGCGCCAGCAGGCCCACCACCGTCGACACCCCCACCCCGCCCGCAGCCCCCACCACCGCCGCCAGATCACCGTTGCTCCAGCGCTGGAACCCCGTGCCGGTGTCGCGCTGCCCCGCGTCCAGAACCTTCACGCCCGCCTTCTCTCCCCCCGGCCCCCGGGGCCCGGTTTCACAGCGGCCGATGCCGTTACGGCCGATGCCGTTACAGCCGGCGTGCGGTCAGCCCGCGAAGTGGTCACGGAAGACGGACCAGCCCGCCGGCCAGTCCGCCAGCCCGGAGTCCGCGTTGAGGTGGCCCCGCGAGCCGACGTTGACCAGTCGGGCGCCGAGCCTCCCGGCGGCCGCCACGGAATGCGCCAGCGAGCCGTACGGGTCGTTCTCGCTGGCGACAATGACGGTCGGGAAGGGCAACGGGTCGTGTCGCGGCGGGCCGAACCCGACCGCGCCGGTCGGGAACCGCGGCCCGCCCACGTCCGGCACCGCCACCAGGAAGGCCCCGGTGATGGCGTCGTCGGCATGCTCGCACGCCCATTCGGTGACCAGCGTGCAGCCGAGGCTGTGCGCGATCAGGATCTTCGGCCCGTCGATCGCCGTGAGCACGTCGTCGAGGTCCTTCACCCAGGCGTCGCRCACCGGGTTGTCCCAGGACTCGTGGTCCACCCAGACCCCGTTGCCGGCCCGCTTGTACCACATGTACTGCCAGTGCTCCGGCCCCGAGTTCCCGATGCCGGCGATGAAGACATACGTCACCGCCGGCTCGCCGCCGCCCGCTGGCTCCATGCCGTCCGCTGGCTCCATGCTCACACCTCGTAGTYGGTGCCCACGCCGTCGAAGCGCAGGCGGTCCTGGATGTGGACCCGGTTGTCGTTCTTGTCGAAACCGGTCAGCAGACCCGTCTCCATCAGCCGGATGACGATCTGGCTGCTCACATCCTGCCTTCCGGCGTCACCAAGCTGCCGGATCAGGGCCCGGTAACCGACCCGGTCCTTGAGGAGTTCCTCGAAGACGAGCCGGTGTTCTTCCTCCAACGGATATTTGATCATGTCCTGGCCCAGCTCGTTCCCGATCACCAGCTTGCGTTCCAGCCGGAAACTCAGCGGCTMGACCTTGTAGTACGGCCGCAGCAGGACCTCGTCGCCGTTCCAGCGCAGCCAGGTGATGCGGTTCAGCTGCTTGGTCAGGTGGGTGATCCAGCGGACCCGCGCGCCGTTGAGTTCGTCGTCGCTGAACTCGTCGCTGAGATCCATGCGCTTGTGCCGACCGATGGAGATCATCGTGGCGGCACGGTCCCGGAAGCCCGCGACCGACCGGGCTGTGTCGGTGTCGTCGTCGCCCGCGGCCAGCCGTTCGAACCATCGTTTGCGGTTCAGCCGGTCGTCGTCCGACTCGCTGATCCGGCGGCGCAGCCAGAACTCCGACTCCGGCTCGGTGAACGAGGCGAACGTGTAGAACGACGCCAGGAACTCGTGGTACTGCTCGTAGGTTTCCCGGTAGCTGCGCCCGTACCACTGGTGGACGGCGTCCAGTTCGTCCTCGTGCGCGATGATCCGATCGATCGCGGCGGCCGCCGAGACGGCGGACTGGGTGGCCAGGTGGACGCCCTGGGAGAACAACGGGTCGGTGAAGCAGGCGGCGTCCCCGCAGAGGAAGAACCGGTCCCCGGAGAACACCTCGGAGTCGTAGGACCAGCCGATCCCGATCTACACCACGCAGGGGGACTCACCCTAGCCGCCGATGAGGATCAGGTTCAGGAAGGTCGGGCTGGTGGGCAGCAACCGGATCCGGTATCGCTCGATCAGCGCGCAGATCTCCTCCGGCGTCCGCTGCCGCGGCACGATCGCGGTGTTGCCCGCGCGCAGCTCGCCGAGTAGCGAGTTGATGCCGCCGATGTGGTCGAACAGCAGGAACATGAGGATGTTGGCGGGCCGACCGCCGGTGCGCGCCCGTTTCCCGAGCTTGTCTTCCATGATCGCGTCTAGGTTGTGCAAGATCGCCTTCGGGGTGCCGGTGCTGCCGCTGCTGAGCAGCACCAGCCCGGCGGCACCAGCCGCGGCGAGTCGCTCGTGGGCACCGCCGGCCGGTGCCGCCGCCTGGACCGCCGGCACCGGATCGATCACGACCGTGGATCCTTCGGCCGCTGCGTCGACCCGGACGATCTGCTACTTAGAAGATCCATCTGTGGGGTAGGGCGTTGCGTCGGCCTTTGCGGGGGGTCAACGGCTCCGCGGGACGAACAGGTGCGCCGCACCCGCGTCCGTCGAACGTCTTGGCGACGGCGGTTGCCAGGATTTCAGCGCAAGGGCGGGTGCTTCGATGGCATACCAGCTTGCGAGGGCGGCGAGGGAGGTGACGGCGAGGGAGGCCGCGATGTGCACGACGACGGCACCCGTACCGATACCCGCATCGACCCCGGCTTCGAGCAGGAGCAGTTGCAGCGGCCAGGCGTAGACGTAGATGCCGTAGGACAGATCGCGGCGCGCCCCCACCCGCGACAGCCCCCGTCCGGTTCCRGCGTACAGCAGCAGGTAGGCCAGCGGGGCCAGGGCGAGGGGCCGGTAGGCGTGGGGGATGAGCAGGCCCGCGGCGAGCAGGGCGGCGGCGGCGATGAGTAGGGCCCGGCTGCGCGGGATGCGGTCGGCGTAGAGGAACATCGCCGCCCCGATGAGGAAGACGGCCGTGTACTTCAGGATGTGGGAGTCGGTGAGCCGGTTGGCGCCGAGGAGCGCCCCGCCGACGGCGAGCAGCCACCCGCCGACGGCGAGGGTGAGGACGAGCCCRCGGCGGCGGCGCAGGATCCCCACCGTGCCGAAAACGCCGACCATCAGGTAGCACAGCGCTTCGAAGAACAGGGTGTGCAGGGGGCCGTCCACGGCCTGCCCGGCGCGTAGGTCGCCGATGTTGAACTGGTTCATCTTCAGCGCCGCGTTGACGAGCAGGTAGCGGACCGCCGAGTCATGGCCGGTCCAGGGGTAGCCGGCGGTGGTGCCCCGGTTCAGGYGCCACAGCAGTGGACCGATCGCGACGGCGGTCAGCGCGAGGCAGACCCAGAAGGCGGGCACGACCCGCAGGAACCGGTGCCAGAGGAAACGGGCGGTGGATGGTGCCCGCAGGTGGCTACGGATGATCAGGAAGCCGCTGAGGAGGAAGAAGCCGTCCACGGCGAACGTGCCGAGGTCGGGGGCACCGGGCAGACGTGTCAACGGGTCCGGTTCTCCCCGGACGAACAGCCATGAGTGGGACACGAGCACCGCGCCGGCCAGGATGAGACGCAGCGCGTTGAGGTTGTTGCGGTGAGGATCGAAGGCCGCGGCCAGCGTGCCGGCCCTGGGTGTGGGTACGGGTATCGGCTCCGCTGTGGGGCTTCGCTGGTGGGGGACCCGGCGGGGAGACCTGGCGAACGGTGGGTGCTGATCGGTCATGCGGTGTGGTCCCTTTCCTCCGGACGTTCCTTTCCCACCGAACATCCGTTTTCCGTGGACATCCGGCGCCGGTGACGCTGCTCGATCGCCGGCCTCGTGGGCGATCACGCACCGACACCATTCAACCCTAACGTAAGGGTAGTGTTTACTGTGTGTGTCATGAGGTATACGAAAGCAACATCCGGTGACGTGTTCCGATCGGACCACCGTTTCCCTGTGCCGCGTGGTCCTGCCGGCGGCCCCGTCCCTCCCCGGGTCAGGAGCTCGATACGTCGTTCTGTCCGAAGCCGGTCCGATGGTCAGGGCACGTGAGTGGTCAGGGCACGTGGCTGGTCACAGCAGGTGCACGTCACCCGGAATGCCGGCCGGGTGCGCATCGGCCGGTCGGGCGCGGGCGACGCTTGACGACGTCAACGTTCGTCCGAGCGTATGTCTGGCGCGGGGAACGGCGATCCGAACCGTGCCCGATCAGGCTGGTGCGGCCGGGGACCTGCGGCCGGGCATCGAGCCCCGTAGGCACCATCGCGCCGAGCACGGGCGACATKGGCGACCCACAGCACGAAGCGGCCAGCGTCCTTGACCACGACCGAGTCGGCCTCCGGCCGCAGCTCGACCCATGGCCATAGCTTGGTCCATAGCACGTGCCACACTGGAGTGTATGGCTACGACATCTATGCAGCTGGACAGCGGGCTACGCGACGAACTGGCGGAGATCGCCGAGCGGGACTTCCATGGCGTGCCGCTGGGCGAGGCGGTCCGGCGCCTGGTCAAGGAACACAAGATCAGCCGCATCATGCGGCGGTACGAGGAGCTGCGCGCCGACCCCGAGGAGTGGGCCAGCTACCGGGCCGAGGCGCGGCTGACCGACGACGCGGCCGGCGACGGCCTGCCGGATGCACGTGAGGAGTATCCGGAGTACCACCGGTGAGCCGGGCGCTGAGACTCGCGTCCTGGCAGGTGTGGCTGGTGGACTTCGGTCAGCCGATYGGGCACGAGCAGGGCGGCCCGCGCCCGGCCGTGGTGGTCGGCTCGGCGACRCACTGCCGGTTCCCGATCGACATGGCCCTCGTGGTGCCCCTGACCGCGCGGGACCGGGGCCTGGACCATCACGTGCGCATCGACTCGCCCGAGTCCGGCCTGGACCGGCCGAGCTGGGCGCRCACCGAGGAGATCACGGCGGTATCCACCCAACGGTTCACCCGGTCCACACCGCTGGGCACCGCGTCGGCCACCGAAATCGCCAAGCTGGGCGAGTGGCTACGCGAGATGGTCGCCTTCTGCTGACCCGCCGCCGCGGGCACGGCTGGCGAGCCGCGCAGGTTCGCCACGTCAACCCCCGTCCCATTCAGCCCGACATCAGCGTTGCCGCCGCAGCGTCCAGAACAGCCAGTTCCCGGTGGCCGCGCACGTGGCCACGTCCCAGCCCTGGCCGCCGAGGTCGGACAGTACCGTGACCAGCTCGTCGTAGCTGCCGGGGAACATCCGCTCCTTACCCCGGGGCATGTTGACCCGGATGGACCCCTGGTCCCACAACCATTCCACCGTGGCGAACTCGTAGGTGAAGATCGTTTCCCCCGCTCCGGTCGGTTGCAGCAGAGGATAACGGCCTTGAGGGTARCGGCTTTCCGGGCCCGAGCAGCAGACCGACCAGGCCCGCTGCCTCACTGTCGTCACCAACGCGATCATCACAGCGAAAATGCTGGCCGGGCTGGCAGTTCTGCGCCCCTGATCTGGCTGGCCGCCGCTACCAGGTAGCCGGGGTTCGATACGGGTACGCGAACGTACCMGTATCCTGTGGGGTGGGTGAAAGGAGGCTGTCCATGGCGGATGCGAATGTGCGGATTCCGGCGGAGGCGCGGGATCGGCTGGCTGAGGTGGYGGCGGCGGAGGGGCTGTCGTTGCGGGCGTATCTGGCCCGGTTGGCGAGCACGCTGCTGACGCCAGCGGAGCGGGCTGAGCGCGCCGAGCGGGCGCGGGCGGTGCTGCGGGAGTGGAGTGGTTACGACCCGACGGAGGAGGAGGCCGCGCAGGCCGACGCCGAGCTGGACCGGCGGCTGGCACGGGCGTTGGGACGGTGAGCGACGCGCTGCATGTGGTGCTGGACGAGACCGCGATGGTCTCGGCCGGCTACGGCAACGTGCTGGCCTCCCGGCTGATCCAACGCGCTCACACCGGGCCGGGGCACTTTCTGTACGCGCCGGCGTGTGCGCTGGTGGAGGCGGACCGGGCCCGGCCGGGGACCGCCGAGCACATCGCCGCGCTGCCCGCGGTGACGATCGTGGAGCTGGACCTGGCGGCCGCGCTCGCGGTGGCCCGTGATACCGGGTGGGCGCCGGCGCACGTGCGGTACGCGGCCGAGCCCGCCCCGGAGCGTCCCGAGGGCGCGGTGATCGCGACGGCGGCGCCGGACCGGTGGGCGGGTCAGCCGGTGCGCCTGTTGGATCTCCGCCCGTGAGCTGGTCCGGCCCGGATGGGGCGAGCACGACGGATGTCGCCTCGGCCGGGTCCGTGAGGGCCGCGGGAGTGGCAGTCGGTCACGATCTAGCGCCGATCGTCACGGCGCCAGGCCAGGGTGAGCTGGTGAGGAACCACGATGTGTCAGTCCCCGGTCGCACCCGACGGCATGCCGTGCGACGGTAACGAGGGGACGGGGCAGCCACCGGCCCGGCGGCTCCACCGCGGCCAACACCCGTCTTGGCGCCCGCGGGCGGGTCGTGGCCGCCGCCGTCACGGCGAGAAGACGAAAAGGGGAGCCGGGAGGGTTCGGCAGACGCTCGCTCACCTACCTCGGGTACGGGCTGCGCGACATTTCCGGCGGTAAAGCTCGCTGACGCCACCCGGCCGGGTGAGGGCGAGTTCCTGGAACGAGGCCTATATGCATGCTCATGCTGGCAGGTGGGCGCAAGCGCCACGCACTCGACCGAACCGGAGAGCGGAGGCCAGATGCGCCCGTCCCGATCAGCCCGTATACCACGCCCATTCCTTGCTGCCGTGCTTGCGGTAAGCCTGCCGCTGCTGACCGGTATATCAGGGTCGGGCTTGTCTGGGTCCGCCGCCGCGGCCACCCRGACAAAGCTAACCTGGAAACCGTGTGAGAACGGGTTGGAGTGCGCGACTCTGCCCGTTCCGTTGGACCACGCCAGGCCTGYCGCAGGCACGATCAACCTGGCGTTGATCCGTGCTCCGGCTCGCCAGCCACACCGGCGGATCGGCTCGCTGGTGATGCTGGCCGGTGGGCCGGGCCAGTCGGGAGTCGGGTTCATCCGCGACTGGCTGGGCTTCTTCGGCGCGTCGTTGCGCGACCGTTTCGACATCGTCGGGTTCGACCAGCGGGGTGTCGGTGGGAGCGCGCCGGTCCGTTGCAGCAGCGGGCAGGATAATGATCCGCCGGCCGCCACCTCCCCGTTCGCGATCGACTCCCGCGCTTCCCGCGCTGGGAGTGAGGATGAYGACGTGTACCAGGAGCTGGTTGACGACAGGCGTCAGTGGGCGCAGGGCTGTGTACGGTTCAGCGGCGCTGAACTGCCGTATCTGTCGACCGAGGCCGCGGCCCGGGATCTTGATCTGCTGCGAGCCGCGCTCGGCGAGGACAAGATCACCTCTTACGGGGGATCCTACGGCACMGTGCTGGGCGCCACCTACGCCAGCATGTTCCCGACCCGGATCCGGGCGCTGGTGCTGGACGGCGTAGAAGATCCGAACGTGTGGATGAACCAACCGCAGGAGGACCTACGCCGAATGGCGCAGGGCTTCGAGACCGCGCTGGGCGCATTCCTCGCCGACTGCAAGGCCCGGCCCAACTGTGGCTTCGGCCACGGCGACCCGGCCGGCGCCTTCGACCGCCTGGTCGAACGGCTCATCGAGAAGCCGATCCCGGCCGGCGGTAAGGACACCGGCGCCGCCCGCACGCTCAACTGGGTGACCGCCATGATCGGGGTCCGGTCCGCGCTGTACTCCCATGCCATGTGGCCGCGGCTCGCGGAAGCATTGGCACTGGCCGACGACAACAACGACGGTTCCAAGCTGCTCTCCTTCGCAGCGCAGGACCCGATCGGGGCCATCCTCCCCTTGCCGTACAGCACCTCCACCAGCGCCGATGTCGCGCATACGGCCATCGCCGCGCATACGGCCATCACCTGCGCCGACAAGGTCTTCCCGACCGTGGGCGCCTACCAGCGACTTGCTGACGAACTCAACCGCGAGAGTCCCCATTTCGGCTTGCTTTCTGGTCTCGGTGCCCTTGCCTGTGTGGTCTGGCCGGTTAAGGCTGCCTCCCGCTACACCGGACCGTTCCACGCCACCGGCGCTGCGCCGATTCTCCTCGTCGGCAGCACCGGCGACCCGGCAACGCCCTACTCCGGGGCTGTGTCCCTCGCCCGTCAACTCGCCAACAGCGTGCTGTTGACATGGCGCTCCTACACGCACACCGCCTACTTCCAGGACAGTGGCTGCGTCCGCCAGGCTGTCGAGCGTTACCTGGTCGACCTGATACTCCCGAAGCGCGGTACGATCTGCCCTGACGTCCCGACAGCGGCGGGCTCTTGAGTCTCGGTCTTCTCTCGGTCTGCGCGATTCAGCGTCTTCGCGATTCAGGGCCTTTGCGATTCATGGCCTTTGCGATTCAGGCTCACCGTGAGGATTATCCGGAAAGGCGACGACTTCGCCGGTGCGCGGGCCGGCGTAACGGTCGCCGGCCCCGGTCGGCGCACAGCGGGGCGCGGGCGAGTGGAGCGCGGCACGCGAAGATCGTCCCGGCGAGACCGGGCGGGCCGGCCGCCGCGGGGGTGATGACCGGGTCGACGACCGGGAGGCCCGCCGGTGGGGAGGCGGTCGCCGTGCCGCCGACATGCCCCAGCCATTGACAGACGTCTATGTTTGCGGTCATCCTCGGCCCGCAAGAACATAGATGGGTGTCGATGTAAGGGGTGGGCTGGATGGCCAGGGTGCAGTTGGCGTTGAACGTCTCGGACGTGGACGCGGCGGTGGAGTTCTACACGACGCTGTTCGGGGTCGGGCCGGCGAAGCGGCGGGCGGGATATGCGAACTTCGCCGTCGACGTGCCGCCGTTGAAGCTGGTGCTGATCGAGAACCCGGACGCCCGCGGCGCGGGGGTGGCGGGGGCGTTGAACCATCTCGGGGTGGAGATCGAGACCTCGCAGGAGGTCTCGGCCGCCGCCAGCCGGCTGCGGGAGGCGGGGCTGGTGACGGCGGTGGAGGAGAACACCGCCTGCTGCTACGCGCTGCAGGACAAGGTGTGGGTGGATGATCCGGACGGTGCGCCGTGGGAGATCTACACGGTGCTCGCCGATATCGCCGAGGGCGCGGGCCCGCAGCTGCGCACCGTGGAACCGGGGGCCGGGGGTGCTCCCGGGTCGGCGTGTGGCTGTGGGCCGGTGTGCGCTCCCACGGTGCCGGCGGTGACGATCGAGCCGGCCACCGCCGGCACCGGTCACTGAGAGCGAACGGTGACAGACRACGGGGAGGGCCGGCCGCCGCTGGTGCGGCGGTTGGCCGCCGAAGCGCTGGGCGCCATGCTGCTCGCCGCGTTGGTTGTCGGGTCGGGGATCGCCGCGGCGCAGCTCAGCCCGGACCAGACAGGCCTGCAGCTGGTCGAGAACGCCGCGGCGACCGCCGCCGGCCTCTACGCGATCATTCTGATGGTTGGGCCGGTGTCCGGGGCGCATGTCAACCCGGTGGTCACGGTGGTTGACGCCGCGTTTGGGGGGCTGTCGTGGCGGGACGCCGTCGCCTACCTGCCCGCCCAGATCCTCGGCTGCGTCGCCGGGGCGGTGCTGGCGAACCTGATATTCGACCGGTCGGCGGTGTCGATCTCCACGCATCACCGGGCGTCCGGGGCGCATCTGCTCGCCGAGGTCGTCGCGACCGCCGGCCTCATCCTGCTGATCTTCGCGCTGGTGCGGTCCGGGCGGGGTGAGCGGGCACCGGCCGCGGTCGGCGCCTACATCGGCGCGGCCTACTGGTTCACCAGTTCCACCAGCTTCGCGAATCCGGCGATCAGCATCGGGCGGATGTTCTCCGACACCTTCGCCGGGATCGCCCCCGCCTCGGTGCCCGCGTTCATCGCCGCCCAGGCGGTGGGCGGCGCGGTCGGCTACGGGCTGGTGCGGCTGCTCTACCCGCCGACTCCCGCCGGCCCGGCGCAGGCCGCCGGGGTGCTGCTCACCCACCCGGACAGCGCCGTGGCACCCAACGGCGCCGCCCCTTCACGTCTTCCTGGAGGTGTCTCGTGATCGACCTGGGCAACCCGACCGGAAAGGACACCGTCGTGTCTGCGAAGCCCTCGGTGCTGTTCGTCTGCGTCCACAACGCCGGCCGTTCCCAGATGGCCGCCGGCTGGCTGACCCGTCTCGCCGCCGGGAAGATCGAGGTCCGCTCTGCCGGCTCCATACCCGCCKACCGGATCAACCCCGTCGCCGCCGCCGCGATGGCCGAGGTCGGCATCGACATCACCGCCGAAACCCCGAAAATCCTCACCGTTGACGCCGTCGAGGCCTCTGACGTCGTCATCACCATGGGCTGCGGCGACACCTGCCCCGTCTTCCCCGGCATCCGCTACGAGGACTGGGCACTCGACGACCCCGCCGGCCAGGATCTCGACGCCGTCCGACCCATCCGCGACGACATCCGCGCCCGCGTCGAAAAACTCATCGGGGAACTCCTGCCTGCCGCCTGAGCACGCCAGGCCGGGCAGGCCGGCACCCGCCCGGCCTGGCGGCTGCCGGCATCCTGGTGGGGGCTGACGACGTCCGGCGGTAGCGGTGAACCGGTGGCGGTGAACCGGTGGCGGTGAACCGGTGGCGGTGAACCGGTGGCAGTGAAGCCGGTATGGTGTGACGGCGGCGGCTTTCGGTCACCGCGCGGCGGTGGGGCCCGCCGGACCCGAACCGCGGCAGCGCGCCRCCAACGGTCCCTACCTGTGACAAGTCATGCCTGGCTGGCCCGGGTGTCGCGCAGGTAGGGGGCGGGCGTGGACGACACCGAGCAGACGGTCGGTGCACCGACCGACCCTGATGGCACCGACCCTGATGGTGATGGGCCTGTCCCGGTGCGGCGCCGGCAGCTTCGTCACGCGCCGGTCGCGGTCCTGCTGCTGGCGGTGATATCGGCCGGTGGGGCGGTGGGGGCATGTGCCCGGTACGGGGCGTCGCTGGTGTGGCCGACGATGCCGGGCACGTTCCCGTGGACCACCTGGGCGGTGAACACGGCCGGTTGCGCGGCGATCGGTGTGCTGATGGTGCTGATCACCGACGTGCGGACGGTGCATCCGCTGGTCCGCCCGTTCCTGGGCACCGGGGTGCTGGGCGGGTTCACCACCTTCTCCACGTATGCGCTCGACGCGCAGCGGCTGGTGGACGGCGGGCGGACCGGGCTGGCACTGGCGTACCTGGTGCTGAGCGTCCTCGCCGCGCTGGGCGCGGTGTGGGCGGCGGCGGCTGCGATGCGATGGTTCGTGGCGAGGACGCGACGGGTCGCGGGAAGGCGGGCGTGATGAGGTTGAGCGGCCGGGCGTTGCGGCTGACGGTGTTCGTCGGGGAGAGCGACGTGTGGCATCACCGGCCGCTGGCCAGCGAGATCGTGCACCGGGCGCACCGCGCCGGGCTGGCCGGGGCGAGCGTGTTCCGGGGCGTGGAGGGGTTCGGCRCATCCTCGATCGTGCACACCGCCCGGCTGCTGTCGCTGAGCGAGGACCTGCCGGTGGCGGTGGTCATCGTCGATGACGAGCAACGGGTACGGGCCTTCCTCCCGCAACTCGATGAACTCGTCACCGAGGGGCTGGTCATCCTCGACGAGGTCGAAGTGATCCGCTACGTCGGCCGGGAGGCGAGTCGGTGAACTGGCTGCTGGTGATCGCCGGGGCCGCGGCCGGTGCGCCGCTGCGCTATCTGACCGACCGGGCGGTGCAGACCCGACACGACACGGTCTTTCCCTGGGGTACGTTCACCGTCAACGTCACGGCCAGTCTGCTCCTCGGCCTGGTCGCCGGCGCCGCGGGCGCGGGCGCGCCGCCGGCGTGGGTGGCGTCGGAGCAGGTGGTGTCGCTGGTGGGGACCGGGCTGTGCGGGGCGTTGAGCACCTACTCGACGTTCTCCTACGAAACGCTGCGGCTGGCCGAGGACGGCGCCCGGCTGCTGGCCGCGGCCAACGTCGCCGGCAGTGTGCTCGCCGCGTTCGGCGCCGCCGCTCTCGGCGCGGCCCTGGCGCGGGCGGTGTGGGGATGATCCGACCGGCGCACGGCACGAGCACAGCGCCCGCCGCCGCGGTCAGGCTACGGCCGTGGCGGTTTGTCCTGGTCTTCGGCGTGGTCAGCATGCTGGCGGACGTCGTCTACGAAGGCGCCCGGTCGGTCACCGGGCCGCTGTTGGCCTCCCTCGGCGCGTCGGCGGTCGTGGTCGGTGTCGTCACCGGGGTGGGCGAGGCCGCGGCGCTGCTGCCCCGGCTGGTCTGCGGGCCGCTGGCGGAGCGCACCGGCCGGTTCTGGGCGTGGACGATCGCCGGTTACACGCTGACCGTCGCCGCCGTGCCCCTGCTCGGCGTGACCGGCGTGCTGTGGGCGGCCGGCCTGTTGGTGATCGCCGAACGGGTCGGGAAGGCGGTTCGCAGCCCGGCCAAGGATGCGCTGCTCTCCCACGCGACCGCCGCCACCGGCCGGGGCCGCGGGTTCGCCGTGCACGAGGCGATGGACCAGCTCGGCGCGCTGGCCGGGCCGCTGCTCGTCGCCGCGGTGCTCGCCTCCGGCGCCGGCTACGGCCCGGCGCTCGGCGTCCTGGCCCTGCCCGGCCTGGGTGTCCTTGCTGTTCTGCTCTGGCTGCGGGCCCGCGTGCCCGACCCGGCCGGCTACGAGCCGGACGAGCCGCCGGCCGTGCCCGTCCCCCGTACCGGCCCGGCCCCGGCCGCCGCGCCCCGGGCCCGACTACCCCGGGCCTTCTGGACGTATGCCGGGTTCACGGCCGCGACCACCACCGGGCTGGCGACGTTCGGCGTGTTGTCCTTCCACGCGGTCACCCGTGGCCTGCTGCCGGTGGCCGCGGTGCCTGTCGTGTACGCCGCGGCCATGGGCGTCGACGCCCTCGCCGCGCTCGCGACCGGCTGGGCCTACGACCGCCACGGCCCCGGTGTGCTCGCCGTGCTGCCGCCGCTGGCCGCCGCCGTCCCGGCGCTGGCGTTCACCAACACCCCCGCGCTGGCCGTCGCCGGGACGCTGGTGTGGGGAGCGGCCATCGGCGTGCAGGAATCCACCCTGCGGGCCACCGTCGCCGACCTCGTCCCGCCCGCCCGCCGGGCCAGCGCCTACGGCGTCTTCGCCGGCGTGGTCGGCGCGACCACCGCCGGCGGCGGCGCGTTGGCCGGCGCGCTCTACGACCTGTCCATCCCCGCCCTCATCGCCGTCACCGCCGCCGTGCAGGTCGCGGCGCTGGCGCTCCTCGCGGCCAGCCGGCGCATCCGCCCCTGAGCAGGCACAACGACGCTAACGCTAATCGTCGGGCAGGAGGAYGCGAGGCCCGCCCGTCCACCTCAACAGGCCTACCCACTCCACGCCCGGGCGTCCTGTCCCGGGTTCACCTGGCCGGTGTGGATCGCGCACCTGGCCGCGGGCAGCGCGTCGCAGGACGCGCGGAGCGCGGAGTTGACGGCGGCCAACGGGGAATGCCCGCTGGTCACTTCCAGGGGCCGCAGAAGGACACGCCCTTGGCGCCGGAGCGGTACAGGCAGGCGCGGACCAGAACCCGCTTGGTGTAGGCGTACTTGACGGAGAAGTACCGGTAGCTCGATGTCGCGCCCTCCGGGGGAAAAACACGGCCGTCGGCGCTCACCTGCACCGCGACCTTGCGGTTGGCGGGAGCGTGGTAATGGTAGACCCAGCCTGAGACGGTGCCATGGTAGAAGCCCGGGTAGCCCTTTTGGGCAGACCAGGTCTTGGTAACGTCGGCGTACCCGTATCCGCGCTGGGTCCACAGCCGGTAGGAGGCGCGGGRGTCGGGAGTGGCCACGCTGCGGGCGACGTGGGCGGTAGTTGCCCGGGCCGGTGCTGCGCCGGTCAGGGCCAGCCCGGCGGCAAGTGCAGCGCTCGCTGCTGTGCTGACGAGGTGCTTGCGCGTCATCGGATTCCTCTCCCGATCGATGTTCGGGTCACGTCCGCTGGTGTGGTGTTAGAAGATCGTCCCTGCGCGATCCTCCATGTTCAGGTTATGCGGTGAGTGGCCGTGGTATCACGGCTATCTTGTGCGTGTCGTGTGAGTCCGTCGCCGGCCGGGTCGGATTTGGCGAGGATTTCCAGCCTGATGTAGCAGTGAGAGCCTGTCAGATTTTTGCGTAGGGGCTCTTCCAGCGTTCCGCTATCTACCGGCCCGTGTTCTTCGACCGGCTGGCGGTGAAGGCACCAGTCTGCCCGGTTTCGTGATCCGGATCCGCCTCTACCTGGGAACCAGCCGTCTTCGCCGCCGCCACGACGGGGAGCTGGACTGGCCGCGCACGTGGATCGACTGGCCCGACTTCCTCCTGTCCCCGTGACCAGGACCAGGCCGCCCGGCACATCCGGGCGCTGCACGAGCAGGCACGGGCCGGCACGGCGGTCGAAGTCGCCTGCGGGGGCGGCGTCGGCCGCACCGGCACCGTCCTTGCCTGCCTCGCCGTTCTGGCCGGACTGGACCCACCGGACGCTGTCGCCTGGACCCGGGAACACCATCACCACCGGGCCATCGAGACCCCCTGGCAGCGCCGTTGGGTGACCCGGTTCCCGAACCGTTGACCGGGCTGCTCGCCTGGCCTGGAAGACGCTCCAGGGTGCCGCCCGCCACTCGTACGCACCGACGGGGTGTTGTCGGGGGCGTTTCGCCCGGACGGGCACACCGCTGGCCAGCGGCGGCAACGAGCGCACCGTGCGGCTGTGGAACGTCGGATAGCCACAGGATGATTTTGTCTGAGAATTTGATGGGGCTGCGGTGGGCTGTTTGCTGGGTGCCGGGCCGTGTCTGGGATGATGGTGGGGCGTTGCCCGGTCGACGTCGGCTGTCTCTGGTGCGGACGAGCCCGTGTTTGAGTATGGCGGCGGAGGCCTGGGGCACTTGTTCCTGCTGCCGTGAGCGCGTTCCTCAGTTTCCGTGTTCAGGCTTCCCCGGGTAACGCACCTTGGAGGGTGTTTCCTGGTTGGGAAGGGAGGTAGGGGTGGAGGTTGTGTTCCCGCRCTGCGCGGGGCTCGACGTTCATCGGGACACGGTGGCCGCGGCGGTGCGGATCCAGTCCGGGCAAGAAAACCGATCGCGGTGGGGACCCAGGGCCTCGGCAAGTTTGCTGGTAAGCAGACTTTCGGCGTTGTGTGGGGCTTCMAGTGGGGTTGCGTAGCGCGCTTCTGACGCGAGGCCGGGGGCGTCATGGGTGCGGGCACGGCTCCTGGAGATCATGGAGGTTCCTACACCGTCATGATCGTCTCGAGGTGCCATGCCCGCCGCACCAGTATTACCGCCTGCCCCTGTTCTCGATCGGCTGGCTGCCGTCGGCGCCGGCAACCAGCCTCCGTCGCCGGCGGGTCTGCTGGCGGTCTTCAACCAGCTACCGGACCCCCGGAAGCCCCGCGGCAGGCGGCACAGCCTGGCCGCTGTGCTGACGCTGGCGACCTGCGCGGTGCTCGCCGGGGCGCGGTCGTTCACCGCGATCGGTGAATGGTCCGCCGACGCCGGCCAGGCGGTCGCGGGCCTGCTCGGCGTCTCTCGAGTGCCCGAGGAG